>NZ_LZFI01000009.1:0-63761 GCF_001889925.1 Polynucleobacter sp. MWH-Adler-W8
TTCGGGTGGCTTTTTTTATGACCAAGGGGAATTGGGAATGCTGGCAACTAAGTGGAAGTGCCTTGCAATTCAATTACTTGGCTTAGGGGTAATCACTAGTGCGCAAATAAAATTATCTTGATTCCAATCAAGATAATAAAGAGGATGATGTTTGAGAATGATTGAGCCCCTAAAGAGGGCGTGAAATTTATAAGAGAAATAATTAAAAGGAGCACGGACAGTGAATAAGCCATGGCATAACCGTTGGGCGCAGTTGGTATTTGGGATTATTTGCATGGGATTGGTTGCCAATCTTCAATATGCATGGACTTTGTTTGTTAACCCCATTCAAATCAAAACCGGTTGGGCCTTATCTGCAATTCAATTGTCTTTTTCTATCTTCATCGTAGTTGAAACATGGTTAGTCCCTGTTGAAGGTTGGATGGTGGATAAGTTTGGTCCAAGAATTGTTATTCTGATTGGTTCAATCTTTGCTGCTGCCGGATGGGTGATGGATAGCTATGCCAACTCAATCGAAATGCTGTATGCGGCAGCTGTCGTAGCGGGTATTGGTGCTGGCTGCGTGTATGGAACTTGCGTTGGAAATGCGCTCAAATGGTTTCCGGATAAGCGCGGTCTTGCCGCGGGCTTAACTGCTGCTGGCTTCGGTGCTGGTGCAGCAATTACCGTAATTCCAATCGGCAACATGATTCTTTCTGATGGATATGAACATGCTTTCTTGTTCTTTGGCCTTGCACAAGGCGCATTGATTTTTTGTTTAGCATTGCTCATGACTAAGCCAACCCCACCAAAGGGGGTGCAGGCTGCGCCTCGCATTGTTACAACTAAAGTGGATTACACCTCCGGACAAATGATCAGAAAACCTTTGTTCTGGCTAATCTATGTCATCTTCGTGGTTGTAGCTGCTGGTGGATTAATGGTAACTGCGCAAATTGGCCCGATTGCTAAAGATTGGGGTCTCGCGAAATTGCCAATGGTGTTATTCGGCACTACTTTGCCACTACTCACAATGACTTTATCAATTGATAACCTGTGCAATGGCTTTACTCGCCCTCTGTGTGGATTTATTTCGGATCGTTTTGGGCGGGAGAACACAATGTTCTTCGTTTTCCTTGGTGAAGGTTTATCAATGCTCGGTTTGATGCATTTTGGTAAAGACCCATATGCATTTATGACTTTTGCTGCATTGATCTTCTTGTTTTGGGGTGAAATTTTCTCGATCTTTCCAGCGATCTGTGCGGATACATTTGGTGTGAAAAATGCGGCTGGTAATGCCGGCACTTTATACACAGCAAAAGGAACTGCTTCTTTGTTGGTGCCTTTGGCATCCATTCTTTCCTCAACCGGGGATTGGAATACGGTTTTCATTGCGGGCGCAATCGTGACAATTACTGCGGCCTTTGCGGCAAAGTTCATTTTGGCGCCGGCTCGTAAGCGCTTTATTGATGATGCCAACAAGAATGCTGGTCATTAAAGTAGCAGTCTAAGTTTGTCAAAAGGGGTCTTCGGACTCCTTTTTTATTGCCTGCACCAATACGAGGGCAAACCCAAGATGAGGTAGGGGAAAGTCAGATAAAATCCCATCATCATGAATTCCTCCAAAAACCGCTTCGTTCACTGGATTGCTGCCTTGGCAATTGCAATGAGTGCGCTGGCGCCGGCTGCATCTCAAGCAGTTTCAGTCGCTAAGCATGGCGAAGGTTTTGCAATGGAGATTTGTTCTATTGATGGCAGCAAGATGCAAATTGATGTTCAGGATGAAGGGCAGGATGGTGCCAATCAAGTGCAGCCATGTCCTTATTGTTTGGCGCATAGCGCAATTACCCCAGCATTTAATACCAACCTTACATTTGCAGCGCCACAAACGTATGCATTGCTTCCCCAGCTTTTCTATCAATCACCCAAACCACTTGCTGTTTGGGTAACTCCACCTTCAGCGGCACCCCCAGCACAAGCCTAATTCTTTTGAGGGCATAGCCTAGCTATGTAGTGGGTAATGAAGACAAACCATTACCGTAAATATGTGTGGAGAAGTAAATTGAAGTTTAGAAAAATTGTTATTGCTGTTGCGCTTTCTATTCCTGGGGCAAGTGCATTTGCTTGCGCTAGTTGTGGTTGTAGCTTAAATACCGATATTGGTACACAAGGAATGGGTATGACCTCTGGTTGGTCCTTAGATCTTAGGTATGACACTCTGAATCAAAATAAGTTGCGTTACGGCACCAAGGGTATTTCACAATCACAGGCTGCCAATACAACCAATGGCGCAACGGGCGCACCTGCTGAGGTCGAGGGATATACCCAAAATAATTACATTACCGCTTCATTGGATTACAACGATGGTGAAAATTGGGGTCTTACAACGGTAGTCCCATTCATCGTGCGTAATCACATGACCTATGGTTCAAACTCAGACGATGGTGTGGGCGGATTTCCTACCGGAGAAAATGGTTATAGCTCCAAAGGTTCTGGAATTGGAGATATCAAACTCATTGGGCGCTACTTTGGGTTTTCAGAGCAAAAGGATTGGGGTCTACAGTTTGGTGTGAAACTGCCAACTGGTAGTAATTCTCAAAGTGCTGTTGCAAATTCAGGTGGAACGGTAGCGGTAGATCCTGGTTTACAACGTAGCTCAGGATCGACAGATTTAATTGGTGGAATTTATAAGTTTGGTTTTGTAAATGATTTGGAGAATTGGGGGTATTTTGCCCAAGCCCAATATCAAGCGGCAGTGATAGTGACTAATGTGCCAACCTCCTTGGTTGGCCTATCTAGCGGACCAAGTGATGCACCAACTGTATCCACTGGAGGTTCTTATCGACCCGGTAATTCACTTAATGTGAACGTCGGGGTGAACTACCAAGCATTTGAAAAATGGGTCCCCACATTGCAATTAAATGTGATTAACAAGAGGGCTGACAGCGGAACAGCTGCAGACACTTGGGCTACTGGTGGAACGCTAGCTTATTTAACCCCTGGTGTTTTATATCGTCTTACTGAGCAAACTCAGGTCTATGCTAATTTGCAGCTTCCGGTATATCAAAACGTGAATGGCATTCAATTAACGCCCTCATATATTGCTTCAATGGGCGTCCGGGTGCACTTTTAATCACTGAGCTAATAAAAGCGGGGTAACTATTTCTTCTAAAAGTTTGGCATCCACCTTGGGGTCACCAGTGAGGCCATTCTTGCGAAGAATTCCCTGCTTATCGATGATGAATGAACTTGGAATACGCCAGATTCTGCCATAGCCAGAGTAATTCATTTGATTTTTATCAGCAAAGAGAAAAGAGTAATTACGCATGATTTGCTTTGCTTGTTCCATGTCGGTGGGCTTATCTACCGTAATCGCAAGCACTTCAAATCCTTTGGTTTTATTTTTCTTTAGATAGGTTTCGATGGCTGGCATTTCCTCCCTGCATGGCTCGCACCAGCTAGCCCAAAAGTTCACCAAGACTACTTTGCCCTTAGTGCTATTGAGTGAGAAAGGCTTGCCATCGATTAGCGTTCCTTCTATATTGGGTGCAGGCTGCCCGAGCTCGAGACCAGCAAATGCCGTGCTAGACATGAAGCAAATCAACAGCACTAAGTAGGTGAAGGAATTGGGAAAACAAGATTTACGCATAGCAACTAGTATTTCATGAATATCAATTAAAGGATTAATCAATGATAAAGAGTAATAAAGGTTTGGTGTTTAGGTTGGCGGCGGCTTGTATTGGCGCAACCGTGATTCTGAGTACTCAGGTTTGCGCTCAAGCTGTTAAGGTGGATGCAGTAAGTGTTTCGGATGCTTATACCCGGGCAACGGTACCAGGGCAAAAAGTGGCTGGCGGTTTCCTAAAAATTCAAAATAAGGGCAACACCCCTGACCAATTAATTTCTGCGAGTTCACCTTCTGCTGGTGACGTACAGCTTCATGAGATGGCAATGGAGGGCAACGTCATGAAAATGCGTCAAGTGAAGGATATTGCTGTGCCAGCAAATGGTTCAGTTGAGCTTAAGCCGGGTGGCTACCATTTGATGTTCCTTGATCTTAAGGGACCGTTTGTAGCTGGCGAAACGATTCCAGTCAAACTCAAGTTTGCTAAATCAGGTGATGTTGAGGTGAAGCTTCCTGTGAATGCAGCTGGTGCAATGAAACATTAAATAATTTACGAAGTAGCAATAAAAAAGCCCCTAGTTTTACCTGGGGGCTTTTTCTTTTAAGGCTCTTACTTGATTAGCTTAGTCACCCAAGTTCAGGTCAGTTACCGCGCCTTTACTTGCAGTACTGGCAAGGCGAGCATATTTTGCCAATAGGCCACGAGTGTAGCGAGGCTTAGGTTGCACCCAAGCTGCGCGACGCTTCGCAATTTCTGCTTCATCAACGTTCAATTGAATCAGTAGTTGATGGGCGTCAATCGTTACCGAGTCGCCTTCATGAATGAGGGCAATCGTGCCACCTACGTAGGCTTCAGGAGCTACGTGACCTACAACCATACCCCAGGTGCCACCAGAGAAGCGGCCATCAGTGATGAGACCCACAGACTCACCTAGACCTTGCCCTACCAGAGCGGAGGTTGGGGCAAGCATCTCACGCATTCCAGGGCCGCCTTTAGGGCCTTCATAACGAATCACAACAATGTCACCATCCTTGATCTTCTGCGCCATGATGGCTGCCATGGCATCGTCTTCAGAGTCAAACACACGAGCTGGACCAGTGATCGATGGATTCTTGAGGCCAGTAATCTTAGCCACGCAACCCTCTGGAGAAATATTGCCCTTCAAGATTGCCAAGTGACCTTGTTTGTACAAAGGATTGTCTAAGGTGCGAATCACTTTTTGATCAGCGCGCGGTACTGACGGAACATCTTTTAGTACTTCAGCGATCGTCTTGCCGGTAATGGTCATGCAGTCACCATGGAGTAATCCGCCATCAAGCAAAATCTTCATGACTTGTGGAATGCCGCCGGCTTGATGCAAATCCGTTGCAAGGTAAGTGCCAGATGGCTTCATATCGACGATCACGGGAACGCGTTTACGAATACGCTCAAAGTCATCAATTGTCCAATCAATTTCAGCTGCGCTCGTAATGGCCAAGAAATGCAATACGGCATTTGTGGATCCACCAACTGCCATGATCACACTGACAGCGTTCTCAATGGACTTCTTGGTGATGATGTTACGGGGACGCAAGTTATTTTTGACTGCTTCAACCAGTACGCGTGCTGATTCGGCAGCACTCGCTACTTTTTCAGCATCCACGTTCGCCATCGTAGAGGAGTAGGGCAAGCTCATGCCCAAAGCCTCAAATGAGGAGCTCATGGTGTTTGCGGTGTACATGCCGCCACAAGAGCCGCTACCTGGACAGGCGTGCTGTTCCACACCTTTTAAATCTTCTTCACTCAATCGACCGGAAGTAAATTCACCAACCGCTTCAAATGCGGAAACAATATTGAGTTCCTTGCCCTTGTAATGGCCTGGTTTAATCGTGCCACCGTATACATAGATGCCGGGTACATTCGTGCGGGCTAAAGCCATCATGCCACCAGGCATATTTTTATCGCAACCACCAATGACGACAACACCATCTTGCCAAAGACCATTGACACACACTTCAATACTGTCAGCAATCACTTCACGTGACACTAGGGAGTACTTCATACCCTCAGTGCCCATACCGATACCATCGGAAACGGTTGGTGTGCCAAACACTTGTGCTTTTGCGCCAGCCGCTTCTAGGGCTTCAACAGCAGCGTCAGCTAATTTTTGTAAACCACTATTACAAGGGGTAATAGTGGAGTGGCCGTTCGCAACGCCAACCATTGGCTTTACGAAATCCTTTTCTTCGTAACCCATTGCGTAATACATCGAACGATTAGGTGCGCGAGCGACCCCTTCGGTGACCATGCGCGAGCGTTCATTAAGGCGTTTCATGCTTATTACTCCAGAAAAGGTTTGTGTCGAAAGGCTCTATTGTGCCGTGAGATGGGTTAAGGGTGCTCTAGATCGATGAGCTCATATTAATTACTACAAATGCTGCACTGCAGTATGAAAATGCCAATGAAATCATTGATTTAGATCTATATATTAGCTAAGGAGCTAATAGCTTAGTAAAAGAGGCTGCAGTACATTAAGTCATCAATCACTTTTTCCTTTGAATTCAATGACTAAAGTCGGTCACATATACCTAGTTGATGATGACGAGTCGATGCGCATCTCTCTATCTAGAATGCTGCGTGAATTAGGCTATCTTGTCGATGACTATGCGTCTGCTACCGTTTTCTTGGAGAAATCAGTTCCAGTCTCACCCGCTGTCATTCTCTTAGATATGCAGATGCCAGATATGACTGGCCTTGATTTACAAGAAAAACTGCAAAAGTTAGGTCGTAAAACGCCCATCGTATTTGTGAGCGGTCAAAGTCACCCACACCAAATTGTTCAAGGCCTTAAGCGGGGCGCACTAGATTTCTTATTCAAGCCTTTTAATTTAGAGGAGCTCTTAAAGGCCGTGGCAGACGCAATTGACTTTGATAGTCGCCAATTGAAGCGCGTTTCTTTAGATGTTGAAGCTAAGAAAGATTATGAAAGTCTCACCCCTAGAGAGCGTGAGGTATGCGGATGGCTTGTTAAGGGGCTTCTAAACAAGGATATTGCTGTAAAGCTGGGAACTACCGATGCAACCATTAAAGTCCATAAGGCTAGGGTGATGGACAAAATGCATGCGGATTCTGTTCAGGCGTTGGTGAAAAAGTATCTTGAATCCAATCTTGAGAACCATTCATTAAACACCTAGCTTTGTGGCTAATTACCCTTGTCCCATTTTGGCATTACTATCAATCTTATTAATTTCATATGAGATGGTTATTGCGTAGTGAATAAACCGGTCAAACTCCCTGAGATTCGCAAAGAGGCATTTACTAAGGCTAGAGAAAGCCTTGGCCTCAGCACGAAAGATCTTTCGGGAATGGCCTGTCTATCTGTTCGCCAAATTGAGCAGATTGAGAATGGTGAAAGCAGCTCTTTTTACGGTGATCAAGTTAAATTCACAGCAACAAAAAAGGTAGCTGGATTACTCAAGCTCACACCTGAAGAGGCATTTGATTTTTCTGGTGTCGTGCAGCCTGTTAAAGCAGCTGATGTTGAAGAGAAATTTCAGGTGGAGACAAAAGCTTCTGCGGTAGAAAAAAAGGCAAAGACCGAAAAAGTAAAAGAAAAAGAGGCTAGCCCTGTAGCGGTAGAGAAAGTCGCAGAACCAAAACTAAAACCTGAGAAGGTCAGTGCTAGCAAATTCTCACAAAAAGCGATTGATTACAGCCAGAAATCAAAAGCTTCAGTAGGACCTAAAAAGAAACTTTTTTTACTGTTGGCAATTGGTGCGGCAGTGATTTTCTCTGTAGTGAACTTGCGCCCCCTATTTTTTCCCGAACCGGCTAAAGAAGAGGTGGTGATTATTCAAGAAGTAGCACAAGAGCCTGCGCCAGCAAATGCACCAGCAGAGCCTGTGACAGAGACTAAGCCAGCTCCAGCAACGGTACTAGAGCCAACTCCAGTAGCAGTTACGGCGGAATGCCCACCTGCAGATGCATCCGCACTCAATTACAAGCCCGAAGCCCCTAAAAAAGCGGGTGACATGGTTTATCTGCAATCAAAGACTGCGCAAACAGTATGTGTGGTGGATGCTACCGGTAAGACCCAGAATAAAACTCTTGAGCCAGGAGTTGGTGCGAGTGTTTATGGCAAGCCACCATTGAAGGTGCTTACTGGCGGTTTAAATCAAGTGGATTTGTATTACCAAGGTGCAAAGGTGCGTGTGGGTAGTACTGCTGGTAAAACAATTATTTTGGAGCCGGCTGAAATTATTCAGCCTGCAGCTCCATCAAACTCCACAGACTCTCAGTTGCGTTGATGGCCTGAGAGGTTCGCAGGTTTAATTCGTTGAATTAAACCGCAGCGTTATCAGTTTCACCGGTACGAATACGAATCACTTGCTCTACTGCAGTCACGAAAATCTTGCCGTCACCAATCTTGCCGGTGCGTGCAGCTTTAGTGATTGCCTCAATAGCAGCTTCAACACGGTCATCAGAGACCACGGCTTCTACTTTTACTTTAGGCAAAAAGTCGACCACATACTCAGCGCCACGATAGAGTTCAGTATGTCCTTTTTGACGGCCAAAGCCCTTAACTTCAGTAACGGTCAGGCCTGTAACACCGACTTCTGCCAATGACTCACGAACTTCATCGAGTTTGAACGGCTTGATGATGGATGTAATTAATTTCATGTGTTCCCCCTAATGCACTAATCATACCTAGATCTGCTCTGAAATACCAAAAATCGACCCGCTGAACGTTCTAGGCTCTAAATTGGGAGGTAATGGGGTAGCGCCAATCGCGGCCAAAGGCACGAGTGGTTACACGGACTCCCGGTGGGGCTTGGCGACGCTTATATTCATTAAGCTTGATTAAGCGGGTTACTTTTTCTACGCTCTTAGCATCAAAACCTGCAGCAATGATTTGAGCAATCGATTGGTTTTGCTCCATATAGCGCTCAACAATGCCATCCAGCACTTCATAAGAGGGCAGGCTATCTTGATCTTTTTGGTCTGGGCGTAACTCTGCCGAAGGTGCGCGGGTCAGAATTCGCTCCGGAATCACTGGCGTAATACTGTTGCGATAGGCGCACAGGTGATACACCAAAGTCTTGGCGATATCTTTAATGACTGCAAAGCCACCCGCCATATCGCCATAGAGTGTGCAGTAGCCGACTGCCATTTCACTCTTGTTGCCGGTAGTCAAAACGAGTCGACCTGTTTTATTGGATAGGGCCATCAGTAGGGTCCCACGCACGCGTGCCTGAATATTCTCTTCGGTAGCATCTACTTTTAAACCGGCAAATTGCTCAGCTAGAGAAGCTTCTAAAGCATCCACTGGCCCACTAATCGGAATCTCGTCGTATTGCACGCCTAAGTTCTTAGCCATCTCCCTTGCATCGATCCAGGAGATATCAGCGGTATAGCGAGAGGCCATCATGACGGTGCGTACCTTATCAGCGCCTAAGGCATCGACGGCAATTGCCAATACCAAGGCTGAATCTACGCCGCCAGATAGGCCAATAATCACGCCAGGGAAGCGATTTTTAGTGACATAGTCACGTACACCCAAGACCAGCGCTTGATAAGCCTGCGCCTCAACAGATTGGGGCAGGGTGATCAAACCTTTTTCTAGTTCTCCAGATGCTGTCACTGTAACAAGGCCTAGGCCGGTTTCAAACTGAGGCATTGCCATCACGACTTTGCCATCACTATTTAATGCAAATGAGCCGCCATCAAAAACCAATTCATCCTGACCGCCAACAGCGTTGACGTAAACCAGTGGCATTTTGGTTTGTGCAATATGCCCACGGAGCACTTCAATACGCAAGGCTTCTTTTTGGAGGTGGTAAGGAGAGGCGTTGGGGACTAACAATACTTGTGCGCCAGCAGCATGAGATTGTTTGGCGGGACCTGCATGCCAGGCATCTTCACACAAGATCAATCCATAGCGAACACCTTCGCATTCAAAAACACAAGCTTCATTGCCAGGTACGAAGTAACGAACTTCGTCAAATACTTCATGGTTAGGTAATTCTTGTTTTGCGTAGCCCGCAATGACCTTGCCGTTTCGTAAAACAGATGCGTGGTTTTGCAAACCTGCGGATGTTTGTTTGGGATGGCCGACGATGACTGTCAGATCAGAGTACTGAGCTAGCTCTTTCATCAAGAGCTCGAGCTGTAATTGTGCTGCCTCAATAAAAGCAGGGCGGAGGAGTAAGTCTTCTGGGGGATAGCCGGTCAGCGAAAGCTCAGGGGTTACAACAAGTTTGGCGCCTTGTGAGTAGGCGTCTAGAGCGGCTTTGTGAATGAGTTGCGCGTTGCCAGCCAAATCACCCAGTAATGGGTTGATTTGGGCTAAGGCAATTTTCTGCGTGCTCACTCCGAATCACAAAGCCTTTTCAATAAAAGAATTACTTGTTCTCTTTGTTGTAGCGCTCGATGCCTTCAAGAATTTCTTTATGAGCATCAGCAACGCCACCCCAGCCTTTAACTTTTACCCATTTACCTTTTTCGAGATCTTTATAGTGCTCGAAGAAGTGTTGAATTTGATTCAAGCGCAATGGGTTCATGTCTTCAGGTTTTTGCCAGTGTGTATAGATAGGCAAAATTTTGTCTTCTGGAACGGCCAATAATTTAGCATCTTGACCAGCCTCATCTTCCATTTGTAAGATGCCAATTGCACGGCAGCTTACAACTACACCTGGAATGAGTGGGAATGGAGTAATTACGAGAACGTCAACAGGGTCGCCATCACCGGCAATCGTTTTATTGATGTAACCGTAGTTGCATGGATAGTGCATTGCAGTACCCATAAAACGGTCTACGAAAATTGCGCCGCTCTCTTTATCTACTTCATACTTGATTGGATCAGCATTCATTGGGATTTCAATAATGACGTTGAAGCTTTCAGGGATCTTTTTACCTGGCTTGACCTTTTCGAGACTCATAAATACTCCGAATAATGATTAGTAAATACCCTGATCCTAAAAAGGGGGCGCAGGGGTGATTCTGTTACATACTGATACAGCTTAAAGACCATAGTTTAAAGCTTTCGGAAACCAGGTCTACCTAAGTGCAGTTATACAAAACAATAAAGATTAACAAATGATTAACTTTGGGGAGTTCAAGCATGAGTAATGTCACTTTAGGCTTGTATTTTGCCTTGGCGTGCGGTGTCCTGGCCGTGATTTACGGTTTTGTGATGCGCGGCTGGATTTTGAAGCAAAGTACGGGCAATGCCAAAATGCAAGAAATTGCCGAGGCGATTCAGCAGGGGGCGGCAGCGTATTTGTCGCGCCAATATAAAACGATTGCTGTGGTTGGGGTGGTTCTGGCCATTCTTATGGCGCTCTTCCTTGATTTTGCGACCGCGATTGGCTTTGTCATTGGCGCTGTGCTTTCCGGCGCTTGCGGATTCATTGGTATGAATGTCTCAGTACGCGCAAACGTGCGGACAGCGGAAGCGGCCACCAAGGGTATGAACGAAGCTCTTAATGTGGCATTCAAAGGCGGTGCTATTACCGGCATGTTGGTAGTTGGATTGGGTCTCTTGGGTGTTGGCCTCTTCTTTATGTTCCTCGTATCGATTGGCGCTGGACAGGATCTCTCTTCCGTGTTGCATCCCCTGATTGGTTTGGCATTCGGTTCCTCTTTGATTTCGATCTTTGCTCGTTTAGGTGGCGGCATCTTTACTAAAGGTGCAGACGTCGGCGCTGACTTGGTCGGTAAGGTTGAGGCTGGAATTCCGGAAGATGATCCACGCAATCCTGCGGTGATTGCTGATAATGTTGGCGACAACGTTGGTGACTGCGCAGGTATGGCGGCGGACTTATTTGAAACTTACGCGGTTACGCTGATTGCAACCATGGTGCTAGGATCCTTAATGGTTTCTAGCGCACCAGTGGCTGCGATTATTTATCCATTAGTGCTGGGTGGCGTTTCTATCATCGCCTCCATCATTGGTTGCTCATTTGTAAAGGCAACTCCTGGCATGAAAAATGTGATGCCTGCTTTGTATAAGGGTCTGATCATTGCTGGTGGTTTGTCATTGATTGCTTTCTACTTTGTAACCAACTTCATCATGCCAGACGATGCATTAGGCATCCCCGGTAGCCAATGGCGTTTGTTTGGTTCAACTGTAGTGGGCTTGTTGCTTACAGCAGGTTTGGTATGGATTACCGAGTACTACACCGGTACCCAGTTCAAGCCAGTGCAGCATATTGCTGAAGCTTCAACCAAAGGTCACGGTACCAACATTATTGCTGGCTTAGGTATTTCGATGAAGTCAACTGCTTACCCAGTGCTCTTTGTTTGTGCAGCGATTTTTGCGGCGTATTGGTTGGCTGGTTTATATGGCATTGCAATTGCAGCAACAGCCATGTTGTCCATGGCAGGTATTGTGGTTGCGCTTGATGCATATGGCCCAATTACAGATAACGCTGGTGGTATTGCAGAGATGGCAGGCTTGCCACAATCTGTTCGCGATATTACCGATCCATTGGATGCGGTTGGCAACACTACTAAAGCAGTTACTAAAGGCTATGCAATTGGTTCAGCTGGTTTGGCATCGCTCGTACTCTTTGCTGACTACACCCATGCTTTAGAGGGTATGGGCCAACAAGTGTCTTTTGACTTGTCCAATCACATGGTCATCATTGGCCTCTTTATTGGTGGCATGATTCCTTACTTGTTTGGTGCGATGGCGATGGAAGCAGTTGGTCGTTGCGCTGGCGCGGTAGTAGAAGAGGTGCGCCGTCAGTTCCGTGATATCCCTGGAATCATGGAAGGTACTGCAAAGCCAGAGTACGGCAAAGCTGTAGATATGCTGACTTCTGCTGCTATTAAAGAGATGATCGTTCCTTCCCTCTTGCCAGTAGTTGCCCCAGTTGTCGTTGGTCTCTTGTTAGGGCCGGCTGCATTGGGTGGTTTGCTTATGGGAACTATCGTGACTGGCCTATTCGTAGCGATCTCGATGTGTACCGGTGGTGGTGCTTGGGATAACGCCAAGAAATATATCGAAGAAGGCAACTTCGGCGGTAAAGGTTCTGAAGCTCACAAAGCTGCAGTGACGGGCGACACCGTAGGTGATCCTTACAAAGATACTGCGGGCCCTGCCGTTAACCCACTGATCAAGATTATTAACATCGTGGCATTACTTATCGTGCCACTCTTGCCAATGGTCTCTCGTTAAGTAATGAGTAGTCATTAAATGCAGTAGCAATTAGACTGCAGCAAACAAAACGCCTAGCAATGCTAGGCGTTTTGTTTGTTATTGCCATTTGGATAATCTGGTTATTCCTTTATTTATTATTTGGTTGATGAAAAAAATTAAGTTAATTAGAGTGCGCGTCGATCTTGCCAATCCAAACACTTTCCCAAAAGGATTTATAAATAAAGATGCTCTTGATGCAACTACTGATGCTGAAGTTGAGTTGCATAAAAAAGAAGATGATGATCAGGCGAAATTAGATGCCCTAAATAAAAACACCCAGCAAAGCTAGGTGTTTTTATTATTGCTCAGTTACTTAGATTCTTATTCCAAGGTTTCTAAGTAACGCTGCGCATCCAGTGCAGCCATACAGCCTGTGCCAGCACTAGTAATCGCTTGACGATAGATGTGATCTTGAACGTCGCCAGCAGCAAACACGCCAGGGATATTAGTAGCAGTGGCATTGCCTTCAAGGCCTGAATGGGTCTTGAGGTAGCCATTGTTCATGTCGAGCTGACCAACAAAGAGTTCGGTATTCGGTTTGTGACCAATTGCAATAAAGGCGCCTGTTACAGCAAGATCTTCAGTGCTGCCATCTTGTTTCTTGATGCGCACACCAGTTACACCTTTTTCATCGCCTAGAACTTCGTCGAGAGTCGAGTTCAGTTTCAGCTCCACTTTGCCTTCAGCAACTTTTGCCATGAGGCGATCATTCAAGATTGGTTCAGCACGGAACTTATCGCGACGATGAATCACGGTTACTTTTTTAGCAATGCCTGTCAGGTAGAGCGCTTCTTCAACTGCAGTATTACCACCACCGACTACGCACACATCTTGATTTCGATAGAAGAAGCCATCGCAAGTTGCACAACCAGAAACACCGCGACCCATGAATGCTTCTTCACTGGGTAAGCCAATATATTGAGCAGAAGCGCCAGTGGAAATAATCAAAGCATCGCAGGTATAGGTTCCGGAATCCCCAACTAGGCGAATCGGCTTTTCTTTCAGGGCTGCTGTATGAATATGGTCAAAAATGATTTCAGTATTAAAGCGTTCGGCATGCTTTAAGAAACGCTCCATCAGTTCTGGGCCTTGAACACCATCAGCATCCGCAGGCCAGTTTTCGACGTCAGTAGTGGTCATTAATTGACCGCCCTGAGCTAGGCCAGTGATGAGGGTGGGGTTTAGATTAGCTCGGGCTGCGTAGACGGCTGCTGTATAGCCAGCAGGGCCAGATCCGAGGATCAGAACTTTGGAGTGTTTTGGGGTATTTGTAGTCATATTCAAATTATAGATTTGCTTGATTACAATCGGTAGAACATGGCAAGAACCGCATACCCGAAGTCTAAGGCCCCAATAAGCCCCCAGCCCCCAGATAATGGCCCGCAGGGCAGGATGCCCCGCCTATTATTGGAGGCTCGCTGGTTCATCTCTCTAGGCTTGTGCCTGGGCTTATTTGCCATTTTGCTGACCTATTCCAAGGCTGATCCAGCCTGGTCCCATGCCAGTTTTGAGGCTCCCAAGAATCTGGGGGGTCGTTTTGGGGCCTATTTAGCCGATTTAATGCTGTATATCTTTGGTATTTCTGCCTTTTGGTGGGTTGCTCTCTTTGGGCGCCGCGTCTTAAATGGCTGGCGCGAGCTTTGGAGCATACCTTTGCCACCAGATCCAGATGCTAAGCCAGACTCTCTACTAATGCGTTGGTTAGGCTTTGGACTGACTCTCGTCTGCAGTATGGGTTTGGAATCCATCCGTATGCATTCGCTGTCCTGGGAGCTCCCTAGACCTCCTGGCGGTATTTTGGGTGAGCTGATTGGTGATCCATTGCAAATGTCTCTTGGATTTACCGGTTCCACTCTGGTGCTCCTATTTGGCCTTTGTGCTGGCCTGTCTTTGTTCTTGCATTTCTCCTGGCTGGATGTGGCTGAAAAAGTAGGGCGTTTCTTGGAGGTGACTTATCACCGCATTCGTGAACGTCGCGACAGCGAAGAAGACCGTAAGTTAGGTGAAGTTGCTGCTGAAGAGCGTGAAGAGTTTGTAGAAGAGTTCCGCGGACGCGTTGAGGTTGCAGCGCCAGTGCAAATCGTTCGTGCTCCAATTGAAATTCCGAAGAGTGCTCGTGTAGAGCGCGAGAAACAGCAGCCATTGTTTGTGGATATTCCAGATTCAGAATTACCACCGCTCGCATTGCTTGATCCAGTACCCGAAGCAAAAGAAACTATCTCTGCTGACGTGTTGGAATTTACTTCGCGCTTAATTGAACGCAAGTTAGCCGAGTTTAATGTTCAAGTAAAAGTGATTGCCGCCTATCCTGGCCCAGTAGTGACTCGCTACGAGATTGATCCAGCTATTGGTGTGAAGGGCAGTCAGATCGTGAATCTCTCACGTGACTTAGCACGCTCACTAGGTGTTGTCAGTATGCGTGTTGTAGAAACCATCCCTGGCAAAACTTGTATGGCTTTGGAGTTACCAAACCCAACACGCCAGTCGGTTTACTTGTCAGAGATTCTGACCTCACAGGTATATAACGATAATCATTCCCTGTTGACTCTAGCCTTAGGTAAAGACATCTCTGGCAGCCCAATGGTGGCTGACTTAGCAAAGATGCCTCACTGTTTAGTTGCGGGTACTACGGGTGCCGGTAAATCAGTTGGTATCAACGCCATGATTCTGTCGCTACTCTTTAAGGCTAAGCCTGATGAAGTGCGTTTGATCATGATTGATCCGAAGATGCTCGAGATGGCCATCTACGACAAGATCCCCCATTTGTTGTGCCCAGTTGTAACGGATATGAAGCAGGCATACAACGCACTTAACTGGGCGGTAAATGAGATGGAGCGCCGTTACAAACTGATGAGTAAGTTTGGCGTTCGTAACCTAGCTGGCTTTAATAAAAAGATTCTAGAAGCAGAGGAAAAAGGTGAGAAGCTCACTAATCCATTTAGCTTAACTCCAGATGATCCAGAGCCAATCTATAAAGCACCAGTCATCGTCATCGTGATTGATGAGTTGGCTGACTTGATGATGGTATCAGGCAAGAAGATTGAAGAGTTGATTGCCCGTATTGCTCAAAAGGCTCGTGCTGCAGGTATTCATTTGGTATTAGCAACACAGCGCCCAAGCGTTGACGTCATTACCGGTTTGATTAAAGCCAACGTACCAACCCGTATCTCATTCCAAGTAAGTTCTAAGATCGACAGTCGTACGATTTTGGATCAGCAGGGTGCAGAAGCATTGCTAGGTATGGGTGACATGCTTTATATGGCTCCGGGTACCGGCCTGCCAGTTCGCGTTCACGGCGCTTTCGTATCGGATGATGAAGTCCATCGCGTTGTGGAATGGCTCAAAGAGAAGGGCGAAGCCAATTACATTGATGGCGTACTCGAAGGTGCTGACGAATCCAATGTGGATGCATTGACTGGCGAGGGTGGTGGTGAAGCAGATCCTCTTTATGACCAAGCCGTCGCTATTGTTCTTGAAAATAAACGCCCATCGATCTCGCTAGTACAGCGTCACCTGCGCATTGGTTACAACCGTGCTGCCCGCCTGCTCGAAGATATGGAAAAAGCAGGACTTGTATCTAAGATGGGTAATGGTGGTAATCGCGAGATTCTTCATCGCCCTTCAGAGTAAGGCAGCCATTTTGCAAAGATTCTTATCTGCAGTATTGCTTGGAGCAGCCATTCTGTTTTCAGGGGTTACTCATTCGCAAAGTGAAAGTGGCTCAGAGCAGTTACGTCAATTTGTACGGAACTCCAAAACTGCTGAAGGGGATTTTGTGCAACAACAGTTGCGCGCACCTAAAGCGAATGAATCACAAGACAAGGGCTTGAAAGTCCTCCGTCAAACCCAAGGTCATTTTGTATTTCAGCGTCCAGGAAGATTTATCTGGGATACCCAAAAGCCTTACGAGCAAAAGTTAATTGCTGATGGCAAGCAACTAATCTTATGGGATAAAGATTTAAACCAGGCGACTTTTCGTCCAGCGGGTCAGGCCTTAGCTTCGACGCCGGCGGCTATTCTGTTTGGTGAGACTTCACTAGAACAGCATTTTGACTTGGTTGAAGGCGAAGAGCGTTTAGGAATGAAGTGGGTAGCTTTGATTCCTAAGAAAGATCCCAATGCCAAGAATAAAAATGACCTGCCTTATACAAAGATCTCGATTGGCATGGCTAATGGCTTACCGAAAGCTTTGGAGTTAACCGATGGGCTTGGAAGCGTGGTCCTGGTGACTTTGGATAAGATCCAACTCAATGTTAATTTGCCCGCCAATCGCTTTACTTTCACTCCGCCAGCCGGAGCCGAAGTCTTGCGCTTAAACTAGAGCCCGTATAAAACTAAAACCTAGAACTCCTAATCTACAGAGCATCACATGATTGATCCGCAATTACTCCGTAAAGATATCACCGCAGTTGCTGCACGTTTAGCGACTCGCAAATTCCAACTCGACGTTGAGAAATTCAATGCCTTGGAATCTGAGCGTAAATCTTTGCAAACCCGTACTGAAGAATTGCAAGCCAAGCGCAATCAGCTATCTAAAGCCATTGGTATGAAAAAAGGTAAGGGTGAGGATGCCTCTGCCGAGATGGCTGAAGTTGCAGGCGTTAATGCTGATATGGAATCTGGTGCAGCCAAATTGGGCACCTTGCAAGCAGAGATTGCTGATTTCTTGATGGGTATTCCGAATCTGCCAGATGAGTCTGTGCCTGCTGGAAAAGATGAAACAGAAAACAAAGAAGTAAAGCGTTGGGGTGAAGAGCCTATTTTTGATTTTGAGATTAAAGATCACGTTGATCTCGGCGGTCCACTCGGTTTGGACTTTGAAGTGGCGGCTAAGATTAGCGGTTCACGCTTTGTAGTGCTCAAGGGGCCGATTGCTAGATTGCACCGCGCTTTGGCGCAATTCATGATTGATACTCATGCTACAGATCACCATTATCAAGAGGTGTATGCGCCTTACATGGTGAATGCTGCTTCTATGCGCGGTACTGGTCAGTTGCCGAAGTTTGAAGAGGATCTATTTAAGGTTCCCCGTCAAATGGGCGGTGAAGACGAGGGCGGTGAAGCTAAGACTGAAAACTTTTACCTTATCCCAACTGCAGAAGTGCCTGTAACGAATTTAGTCCGAGACGAAATCGTTAACGCAGATAGCTTACCAATGAAGTTTGTGGCTCATACACCATGTTTCCGTTCAGAAGCTGGTAGCTATGGTCGTGATGTCCGAGGCATGATTCGTCAGCATCAGTTTGACAAAGTTGAGTTAGTACAAATTACTAAGCCAGAAGATTCCATGCAAGCCTTGGAAGAGCTCACGGGCCACGCTGAGCGTATTCTGGAATTGCTTGAGTTACCTTACAGAAAAGTATTACTCTGCACCGGTGATATGGGTTTTGGTAGTACCAAGACTTATGACTTAGAGGTTTGGGTCCCTTCACAAAAAGCCTACAGAGAAATTAGCTCATGCTCCAGCATGGGTGATTTCCAGGCAAGACGGATGCAAGCCAGATTTAAAGCGGGTCAAGGCAAGCCAGAATTGGTGCATACCTTAAATGGTTCAGGTCTTGCAGTTGGCAGGGCGTTGGTTGCATTACTTGAGAACAAGCAACAAGTAGATGGCAGTATTGCTATTCCGAAGGCACTACAACCTTACTTAGGTGGCTTAGAGATATTAAAGCCGAATTAAATTAAAACGGCTTTAATTTTTACTCTAGCAACATTTTTTGCTAAAACTTTATCAAGAGTTGCCAAAGATTTAGATTTGAATTGCTTTGCGGCGGCAAGATGAAGTGCGTCGCCAGCCCTGAGATTTGATTTGCTATCAACAACTAAAATCCCAGCAGAGTAATACGTTTTGCTCTCAATGGGCATTAGTTCAATATCGTTTTGGCAAAGACTGTCAAATTTTTTCCAAGCTTCACGACTCTGTTTTTCAGTTATTTGATTGGTTCTGACCTTTAGACTAAGTGCGCTAGAGAATTCTGTAAATGCCCAAGTAGATGAAATCATTTTTGTGGAGCTGTTTTCATGCCACGTGTCAACAGCGTCACTCTTTTCTTCTGTTGTGCATAAAGCCACTAAGATACTGGTATCAACATAAATCATTAGTAGCGCGCCCCTGAGCGAACTTCATCCATCACTGATTTACCCATCTTTAAAGTAGCTCTAAATGCTCTAAGATCTGCTGCAATCGCTTTGCGATCTAATTTTTGCGGCCTAATAATTAGTGAACCATCCTTCGATAGGGTTGCTTCAACCTTATCCCCATCCTTTAGTTGGATTTCTTTAATGAATGCAGCGGGAATCCGAAGCGCTAGGCTATTACCCCACTTTGAAATTTGAATATTCATGTTTTAACCTCTTTAATATAGATATACATATATGTATATCTATATTAAAGAGACTGAGCTCTTTTGGCTAGCCATTTTTAAGTCAATATTGCCTATATGGCTTTATGTATCGCTGGCTATAATGATTTCTCGGTTCGGAGAGGTGGCAGAGTGGTCGAATGTACTTGACTCGAAATCAGGCGTAGGGTCAAACCTACCGAGGGTTCGAATCCCTCCCTCTCCGCCATTCAGACTCTATATTTGTTTTATAGAGAAAATATTTAAAAAGCCCCGCGTGACGTGGGGCTTTTTATTTATACGTAGTTTGCAATCCGCAGGTATTGAATAAGACAAGGGAGTATTACTTTTGCAGTCGAGCCACCAAGTTCTTCATGATGTTTTTGGTTTTGATCAATTCCGTGGCGCTCAAGAGTCTATTGTTAGACATGTAGTGGCAGGAGGCGATGCTTTGGTTCTCATGCCCACCGGCGCCGGTAAGTCGCTGTGCTATCAAATTCCCTCGCTTGTTCGACGTGGTGTAGGGGTAGTGGTGTCACCCTTAATTGCGCTTATGCAGGATCAAGTCGATGCATTAACCCAGTTAGGAGTTAAGGCTTCATTTTTAAACTCTAGCTTGGATGCGTCCACATCTCAAAAGGTCACTAGTCAATTGCTGGCTGGAGATCTTGACTTAATCTACGTGGCGCCTGAACGCCTAATGAATCCTGGTTTTCTATCAATCCTTGATAGGCTCAATGCGGGCCCCGGAATTGCCTTGTTCGCGATTGATGAGGCGCACTGTGTTTCTCAATGGGGTCATGATTTCCGCCCAGAATATCGTCAGTTAACTGTTTTGCACGAGCGATTCCCTACGGTGCCTCGTATCGCCTTAACGGCAACCGCAGATGCGCCAACCCGAGCAGAAATTGTGGAGCGTCTTTCGCTCGAATCTGCCGAGCAGTTTGTCTCGAGCTTTGATCGGCCCAATATTAAATATCGAGTTCTGCAAAAGCAGAGTGCTAAACAACAGTTAGAGCACTTTTTAGATGCGGAGCATGCCGATGACTCAGGGATTATTTATTGCCTATCGCGTCGCAGTGTAGAAGAGACTGCTCAATGGTTGGTAGACCGCGGCTGGGATGCTATGCCGTATCACGCAGGTTTAAGCGTTGAAACACGCAGCGCCAATCAAAAACGTTTCTTACGTGAAGAGGGTGTCATCATGGTCGCAACCGTAGCTTTCGGCATGGGCATTGATAAACCTAACGTCCGCTTTGTAGCCCATCTAGATCTGCCTAAAAGTATGGAAGGCTACTACCAGGAAACTGGGCGAGCAGGACGTGATGGCTTACCCGCAAATGCCTGGATGGCCTATGGATTCGGAGATGTGGTGAGCTTGCGGCAAATGGTAGATTCTGGCGAAGCTTCTGAAGATCGTAAGCGGGTAGAGCGCCAAAAACTCAACGCACTACTGGGCTATTGCGAATCCACAACATGCCGCCATCAAACAATCTTGCGCTACTTTGGGGAGACGCATCCGGGTGGCTGCGGGAACTGTGATAACTGTCTAGAGCCCGTGGCGACTTGGAATGCCACACAGGAAGTACAAAAGGCGTTGTCCTGTGTTTATCGGACAGGCCAGCGTTTTGGTGTGACCCATTTAATTGATGTCCTCCTTGGTAAGGTTACCCCCAGAGTGAAGCAGTACTTTCATGAGCAGGTCAGTACCTTTGGAATCGGCACAGAACTCAATCAGGCCCAATGGAATAGCATTTATCGTCAATTGGTAGCAGGCGGTTATTTAGATGCGGATATTGCCTTGCATGGTGGCTTAAAGTTAGTCGATGAGATCGCATTACCTGTGTTGCGTGGCGAGCAAGAGGTTTGGTTGCGCAAAGAAACGGGCTACTCCAAGACTAAGGCTACGAAATTGGGAGCAAAGAAAAGTTCTACGCATCCCTTTAGTAATATTGCAGATGAAAAATTGTGGGAGGCACTCAAAGCTAAGCGCACTGAGCTGGCACGTGAGCAAGGAGTCCCACCCTATGTGATTTTTCATGACAGCACTTTGCAGGAGATGGTAAGGGCTACGCCAACGACCTTAGATCAATTTAGTCGTATTGGCGGAGTGGGGCAGGCCAAGTTAGAGCGCTATGGCGAACACTTTATTGAAGCCATTCAGGAAAACCTAGTGAATCCCGCATAAATCTCTATATTTACTGGGATTACTATTAAATGAATTTCGTTCATTTAACGTGCTTGATAGCTTTTCTATTAAGAGTGATTTGGGTGATTAATGCCTCTAGGCATGCAAAAAACGCAGTTTTTGGGGTGTCATAGAGCTGTCATATAGCTGTCACATTCCATCCGTATCGTTCTTATATCGCACTGCTGCGCATATTGAATCTAAGGACGAATTAAATGAAATCTTTTTTGAAAAAAGCCCTCGTTATTGGTGCTATTTCTCTTGCTCCAACAGCATTCGCTGTGGAGATGACGGGTGCTGGTTCTTCATTTATTTACCCAGTTCTAAGTAAGTGGGCTGAATCCTACAAAGCCAAAATTGGCGACAGCTTAAATTATCAGTCGATTGGTTCTGGCGGCGGTATCAAGCAGATTAAGGCAAAAACTGTTGATTTTGGCGCTACTGATGCTCCATTAAGTTTTGATGATCTGCAAAGCCATGGCATGGTTCAGTTTCCAGCAATTATTGGCGGTGTAGTTCCTGTAGTGAACATTGAAGGCATTGGTCCTAACCAGTTGAAACTTTCTGGTGACCTATTGTCAGATATTTTCCAAGGTCAAGTAACTGATTGGAGCGACAAACGTGTTGCCCTGCTCAATCCTGGCGTGAAGATTCCTTCTGGCCCAATCACAGTTGTTACTCGTGCTGATGGCTCTGGTACTACGGCAATTTTTACCAGCTTCCTTTCTAAAGCAAGCAGCAACTTCAAGGATGCCGTTGGTTTCGGTGCGCAAGTTAAATGGCCAGCAGCTTCAACTGTAAGCGGTAAGGGAAATGAAGGCGTTGCTGCAAACGTTGCACGTATTAAGAACTCTGTTGGCTATGTTGAGTACGCTTACGCCAAAAAGAACAATCTGAGCTACACGCAGGTTCGCAATGCTGATGGCGTAATGGTATCTCCAACAGCAGAAGCATTTGCTGCTGCATCTGCTGGTACAGACTGGTCTAAATTTCCTGGAATGAATACTTTCATTACCTATGCATCAGGCGCTAAAGCATGGCCAATCACAGGCGCAACTTTTGTGGTGGTTTACAAAAAGCCTGAGAATAAAGTACAAGCCGCAGCAGTACTGAAATTCTTTGACTATTCATTCAAGGATGGTAAAAAAGCTGCTTCAGAGTTAGATTACGTCCCAATGCCTGATGCAACCGTGGATTACATTCGCAAGCAGGTTTGGTCGCAAGTTGACTCTAAATAATAATTATTTTTATTATTATGTTTTTAACGACCCTGTTGTTCAGGGTCGTTTTTCTACTTAAGTTAAGCATAGAATGAATACTCTAGAATCTTCCGGTGCTCCGACGCTCATGGCTTCAAGAATTGCGCGACTCCAGCGGGTTCAGGATTTTTTATTCCATCGCGTTACCCAATTTTTTTCTCTATCGGTGTTATTCGCGCTATTAGGAATTATTGGCTCTTTGTTCGTAAATGCATGGCCTGCCTTGCAAGAGTTCGGCCCCCAGTTTTTTATAACCTCGAACTGGGATATTGTTAATGGCGAATTCGGCGGCTTGATAGCAATTTATGGAACATTAGTTTCTTCAGCGATTGCATTGTTGATTGCTGTCCCCCTGAGTTTTGGTATTGCCTTTTTCTTAACAGAAATTTGCCCTCCATCGCTCCGCCGCCCTCTTGGTACGGCAGTTGAGCTATTGGCTGCAGTGCCTTCCATCATCTATGGCATGTTTGGTTTATTTGTTTTTGCCCCAATATTTGGCGACTATATTGAACCTGCTCTTCAGGCTACTTTAGGTCAAATTCCACTAATTGGAATCCTGTTTTCAGGAGCGCCCAATGGCATTGGTATGTTGTGCGCCGGATTAATTCTTGCCCTCATGATTTTGCCTTTTATTGCCTCTGTGATGCGTGACGTATTTGAAATTGTTCCACCAGTTCTCAAGGAATCGGCCTACGGAATAGGTTGTACAACCTGGGAAGTTGTCAGAAATATTGTGTTGCCTTATACAAAGGCAGGCGTCATTGGTGGTGTGATGTTAGGTTTAGGTAGGGCACTCGGAGAGACTATGGCAGTCACCTTCGTGATTGGAAACGCCCAACGTATTTCACCATCCCTCTTTGCGCCAGGTAGCTCTATTGCATCGACTTTAGCAAACCAATTCGGTGAGGCGGAAGCTGGTTTGCATTACTCCTCGCTTTTTGCCTTGGGGCTAGCGCTATTTTTTATTACATTTATTGTTCTAGCCTTTGCTAAATGGCTTTTAATTAGCATGGAGAAAAAACAAGGGCTTAAATCATGAGTTCCAATGTTAATTTGGATATGGCAGTATTTGCCCGTCGTAAGAGAGCAAACAAAATTGGATTAACTCTCTCTATGCTAGCTATGGCCATTGGTATGGCTAGCCTTATTTGGATTCTCAGCATCCTTTTCATTAAAGGATTCTCTGCCATTAATTTGAATATGTTCACAGCAAGTACTCCTGCCCCTGGCACTGAAGGCGGCGGTTTAGCCAATGCCATTGTGGGAAGTCTCTTATTGGTTGGCTCATGTACCTTTATTAGTACACCTGTTGGAGTCCTGGCTGGCCTATATTTATCAGAATACGGGGATCGCAGCAAGGTTGCCTCTCTTACCCGTTTCGTGACTGACATTATGCTTTCCGCACCTTCGATTGTGATTGGCCTGTTTGTTTATGCCTTATATGTTGCCAAGGTTCAGCATTTCTCAGGATGGGCTGGGACCGTAGCATTAGCTTTGATTGCTATTCCGGTAGTTGTACGCACTACTGAAAATATGTTGCGTTTGGTTCCTGGTAGCTTGCGAGAAGCCGCCTATGCATTAGGGACTCCCAAGTGGAAAGTGGCCTTTATGGTTACTTTACGTGCTGCGCAAAGCGGCATCATGACAGGAATTCTGTTGGCATTAGCTCGGGTTAGTGGTGAAACAGCGCCTTTACTATTTACCGCCCTAAGCAATCAGTTTTTCTCAACAGATATGAATAAGCCTATGGCTAATTTGCCGGTGGTGATTTTCCAATTTGCTATGAGTCCATATGACAATTGGGTTAGCTTGGCCTGGGGTGGATCTCTCCTGATTACATTTGCGGTGCTGGGTTTGAATATTTTGGCGCGCGTTGTATTCCGTGACAAGGTGCAGGGATGATGAGCAATATGAGAACAATGTTTGACTTAAATAAGATTGATGGTCAAGGGGGTAGAGTGGATACGGTAAACCAAGAGCCGAAAAAAACGGCTATTAATGCTATTGAAGTGCGCGATTTGAATTTTTACTATGGCGCATTTCAGGGATTAAAAAAGATTAACTTAGATATTGAGCAAGGCAAAGTAACTGCTTTTATTGGTCCATCAGGCTGTGGAAAATCCACCCTATTGCGAACACTAAACCGGATGTATGACCTCTATCCAGGTCAACGTGCTGAAGGCGAAATTAACTTCTACGGTCAGAATATTCTAGAGCCTGGACAGGACCTGAACTTATTGCGTTCTCGAATTGGTATGGTTTTTCAGAAGCCAACCCCATTCCCAATGTCTATTTATGAAAACATTGCTTTTGGTGTTCGTCTCTACGAAAAGCTTTCCCGCTCTGAAATGGATGAGCGCGTAGAGTGGGCATTGAATAAGGCAGCCTTGTGGAATGAGGTGAAAGATAAGTTAAACCAGAGTGGTTTATCCCTTTCTGGTGGTCAACAACAGCGTTTATGTATCGCACGTGGTGTAGCGGTCAAGCCTTCAGTGATTCTTCTGGATGAGCCAACATCGGCTTTGGACCCTATTTCTACTGGAAAAGTGGAAGAGTTGATTCATGAGCTCAAAAAGGACTATACGATTGCGATCGTGACTCATAATATGCAGCAAGCAGCGCGTGTATCTGACTATACGGCCTATATGTATTTGGGCAGCATGATTGAGTACGGCAAAACGGACGAAATATTTATTAAGCCTAAGCGTAAAGAGACCGAAGACTACATCACCGGCCGCTTCGGTTAATTGGAGAAATATATGCCAGATAAACACCTATCATCACAATTTGATGCCGATCTCAATTCTCTTTCAAGCCGCTTGCTTGAAATGGGCGGTCTAGTTGAATCCCAAATCGCAACAGCGATGCGTGCTTTTACCCAAATGGATCTCGATACCTGCAATGTAGTGATCGAAAATGAAAAGTTAGTCAATGACTTAGAGATTCAGATCGACTTGGCTTGTACTGAACTGATTGCACGCAGACAACCAACTGCTCGAGACTTGCGTTTGGTAATGGCAGTTTCTAAAGCCATTACCAATCTAGAGCGTGCTGGTGACGAGGCTGAGCGCGTTGCTAAGCGCACTAAGCGCTTAATTGAATCCGGCTTGCCACACAATATTAACGTTGCAGAAATCCGTCTTTCAGGTCAAATGGCAATTTCCTTATTGCGTCGTAGCCTAGATGCTTTTGCTCGTCTAGATACGATTGCAGCGGCCGATGTGGTCCAGGAAGACCGTCAGATTGATGAGGAGTTCAGGGGCTTTGTTCGTAAGCTCATCACCTATATGTCTGAAGATCCACATATGATCAGTACAGGCTTGGATATGCTGACGATTGCGAAGGCAATTGAGCGTATCGGTGATCACGCCAAAAATATTGCAGAGTTCGTCATCTACATTGCTAAGGGGTCTGATGTACGTCACATCCCGCATGAAGATTTAGTCCGCGAAGCCAACAGACAATAATTAGGGGCCCCTAATAATGACTCACCGCATACTCATAGTAGAGGATGAGCCATCAATTGCAGAATTGATTGCGATTAACCTGTCACATGCAGGCTATGAAGTTGAAAAGGCCATGCAAACTGATTTGGCATTGACGATGATGAAGGATCAGCTGCCTAATCTGATCATTTTGGATTGGATGTTGCCCGGCAAATCTGGCGTCCAGTTTGCAAAAGAGCTGCGCTCTAATGAACGCACTAAGGCATTGCCGATTTTGATGCTGACCGCCAAAAGTGAAGAGTCTGATAAGGTTCTTGGTTTGGACTCGGGCGCCGATGATTACGTTACTAAGCCATTTTCACCAAAAGAATTGGTGGCTAGGGTGAGGGCAATTCTACGGAGGCAGATGCCGATCGAAGATACCGGTCCGCTGACTGTTGGCCCATTAAAGTTGGATCCAAGCTCTCATCGTGTGCTGGCTATCTGGCCAAATCAGGAGCCTAAATCCATTGCTCTTGGGCCAACAGAGTTTCGATTGCTCCAGTATTTCATGGCTAATCCTGAGCGTGTTCACTCTCGGGGCAGCTTGCTGGACAAGGTGTGGGGTAGTGAGGTTTATATTGAAGAAAGAACAGTCGACGTTCATATTAAGCGCTTAAGAGCAGCTCTCGCTCCGTTTGATTGTGACCGCTATATTGAGACGGTGCGTGGTAGCGGCTACCGCATTACCAAGACTCCAACCGAATCTTAAGCCCGTATTTCTCTATTTTATTGGGAATCTCCAGGGATTTTTGGAGATGCTCTAATATTGCATCATGCTATCTGTGCTCACCCGTTTCTTTGTCATTATTTGCGTCGCATTTGTGTTGGCGTTCACAACATTGTCTTTATGGGGTGCGCAGTGGGCTATCGCAGTGGGAATATCTGTACTCTCCATTCCGCTGGTCTACGCTTATATCAACTTAGCGCGCCTGAGAAAATATACCCTTGCTGATTCTGTTGAAAGCATGCCCTTACCCAGTGGCTTTTGGGAAGAGGTGTTTTTTAGGCTTCAGCGTCTCGTCAGAAACCTAAAGCAACATATCCGAAGTATTGAGCAGCAACACGAGCACTTTATTGAGGCATTCCAGGCCTCCCCCAATGGAATTGTCATGCTCGATGAGAGCGACCAGATTGAATGGTGTAACGGTATTGCGGAGAGATTCTTTGGCCTCATCTTTAAACGCGATGTCATGCAGCGCATTAATTTTTTGATACGACGCCCAGAATTTATACAGTATTTAAATAAGCGTAATTTTGATGAGCCTTTGCTAATGGAGCGCATGGGGCCCGATGGTAGCTTGAGTTTGATGTTGCAAGCTTTCCCCTTTGGTCAAAAGCGCAACCTTCTTTTGATTCAAGATGTAACCGATTTGCAAAAAGCGGATGCCATGCGTCGTGATTTCGTAGCCAATGTTTCTCATGAAATGCGCACACCGATTACTGTATTAATGGGCTTTCTGGAGACCGTCCAATCCCTGGAGCTTAAGAAAGATCAGCAGGATCAATACTTTGAAATGATGATGTCGCAGGCACAGAGGATGAAGAGTTTGGTTGAGGACTTATTGACCTTGGCAAACCTCGAGTCAAATGCATTGCCAGCCACAAATACGGTAGTCAAAGTCGAGACTTTAATGGCGCTGCTGAAGAATGATGCTGAAGCGCTTTCTCAAGGTAAGCATGCATTTAATTTTGTTGTGAATTCCAAACAGAATTTATTGGGCGATGAAAGAGAAATTCTTTCTGCATTCAGTAATTTGGTATCTAATGCCATTCGCTACACGCCTGATATTGGTTCTATCGGTGTTGAATGGAATGTTAACGAGCAAGGGCAGGGTGAGTTCTCGGTTACTGATACGGGTCCAGGCATTGCATCTGAGCACCTATCAAGGTTAACTGAGCGCTTTTATCGTGTAGATCGAAGCCGATCAAGAGATACTGGTGGAACGGGTTTGGGATTGGCTATTGTGAAGCATATTGCCAATCGGCACCAGGCTCAGCTGATAATAGAAAGTACTCCGGGAAGAGGTAGTAAGTTTATGCTCCGATTCCCTAAAGAGCGCGTTACTTCTTAAGCCTTAATCTTTTTTCTTTTTCTTCTTCTTTTTGGATTCTTTAGGTAGCTTCTCGGCTTTGCCGTTGGCATAAAGACACCAAACCTTAATTTCCTCAAGCAGTTCTACTAGATCTTCATGGGGGAGGTTTTTTAAGTCCGCCAATCCAATGCTGCCAGACTCTTGTAATTGTTTTACAGCGTCTTCGTATAGGTATTTGCTCATATTTTTTCAACTAAGGATCAAGATGGGGCCAATCCTAGCAAACTAATATGACAAAACTGCTTTTTAAGGCCTCAATACGGGTTTTAGTCTGGATCGCTAGATACTTCGGAGCTCCGCTTGATCCCATTAAGCCTGGCGACAAACCTTTCAAGGGGGCCACCAATGACTAATGTCAGTAGGATGGCGCCCAAGCTAAGAACTCCCAGGGCAAATTGACCCGCCCCAAAAGCAGCACCAATTAAGGCGCAAGACCAAATACTTGCTGCGGTAGTTAGTCCGTGAATTTTTTGTAATCTTTGTTCGCGAATGATGACCCCAGCCCCTAAAAATCCAAGGCCGGTTATCAGGCCTTGTAAAACACGGCTAACAGATTGCGCATCATCTTGAACAAAATCACTGATGAGTAATACTGCAGTTGCAGAACCAATGGCTACTAGCGAATGTGTACGAATGCCTGCGGGTTTGTGATGAAGCCAGCGATTTAGGCCCAGTATGGTGCCTACTAACAAAGCCAAGCCTAGTCTTAGGGCAATGGCCCCATATATTTCCCATTGAGTCATATGACTTCCCTTTAACAATCAGACTTCTTATAACTTCAGTGTATATCAGATGCTTTGATTGGTCACAAATAAGCCATCACCTTGACATGTTTCAAAGTCACACTAGTCATGAAGGTGTTTTGGAATAATTCTTTAAACAAAGGGATGACGCGATGAAAAAATTTCTTATGATGGTTTGGCAAACATGGTACGAAGCAAGACGAGCTTATGCAAAGCGCTACGTCTTTCATAGGCTGGGCAGTTGAGTTGAATGCCAGCTTTATTGGGCTTCTCACTTTGCATATTAATAAAACTGCCATAAATTACGCCTAATATTGATCTTAACTTTATACATAAGAATGCATTTCAAATGACTGAGAATCTTGTTAAGTATCTTCCTTTGGCGCTCAGAATTGGTGTCGATGGAAAATCCACAATTGAAAAAATTGAGAAAGAAATCATTTCTCATAATCAACTATTAGATTCTCATCAAAATCAATTTTTGATGGATGGGAGATTTTCTCTTCGTCTTGACGAAATTATTTAATCCAATTGAAGTGCATAAATATTAATGAGTAATCAGTACAATATTTTATTTTTATGCACTGGCAATTCCGCAAGATCCATTCTTGGTGAAGTATTGGCAACCACTCTAAGCCATGGACGATTTAGAGGGTATTCAGCTGGATCTAGGCCATCAAAGTATGTGCATCCAATCGCATTGCGTATTGCCAGACAATTAGATTACCCACTAGAGCTGCTGAACAGTAAAAGCTGGGATGAGTTTGGAGTAGATGGGGCTGTACGTATGGACTTCATTATTACCGTCTGTGACTCTGCTGCTGGGGAGGAGTGCCCTTACTGGCCCGGCCATGCTGTGAGCGCCCATTGGGGGTTTGCCGATCCTGTCGCTGTAGATTCAGGGGATGCAGCCATGCTAGATGCATTCAGGCAGGTTGAAATGGGGCTGCGAAATCGCATTGAACTACTCATGGATTTACCCATAGATAAATTAGATCATGTGCAAATTAAGGATGAACTACAGTCCATTCATCATCGCCTAAAGTTTAGATAGGCAATAGCATCGAATTAAGGGTTAAGATTGAATATAACCCTTTTGAGGAAGCTGATGTCTATAGAGAAAAAGCCCAAATTTGCTGTTCTTAGGTCGGTAGAGTCTTTTAGTAATCCTAGGCCCAGCATCAAAAAGCGCATGGCAGATGGTAAAGCCTTGCGAAAAAAGGTCAGCATTGGTCAGCAGGGTATCTATACCCCCCCAAAACACCGAATTGACCCCATCACCATTCTGGAGAATCAAGCTAAGACTCGAATTGAGTCGCTGATCCCGATTCGTTATGAGCGCATGCTGCAGTCGCCCTTTGCATTTTATCGAGGGGGAGCCGCCATCATGGCTCAAGACTTAGCTAACCAACCATCTACCAATATCACGGTTCAGCTATGCGGAGACATGCACGTATCTAATTTCGGCTTATTTGGAACTGCCGAACATCGACTGGTATTTGGTATTAATGACTTTGACGAAACTTTGCCCGGTAGTTGGGAATGGGATCTCAAGCGTCTTGTTGCAAGTGCAGTTATTGCCTGTGAAAGTAATGGTGGCGATAAAGTATTAAGTAAAAAAATAGTATTACGTATTTGCGCTGAATATCAAAAGCGGATGGCTCAATATGCGCATATGCCTTATTTGGATTTAGCTCAAGACTTTATTAGTGGTTCAGATATACGTAAGCATTTTTCTAAAGAACATCAAAAGCAAATTGATGTTTATTTAAAGCAGACTAAAGGGCAGGGCAATATACAAGTACTGCAAAAACTGACTACGCTTGTTGGCAAAGATAGAAAGATCATCAACAAGCCTCCTTTAATTGAGCATTTCAAAGGGAGTGTTTACGGACAGTCTCTAAGCTCCCTGATTAATAGGGCCTTGTTAAATTACTCTAGTACTTTACTGGCTGATCGCAAGATTCTTTTTGAACGGTATGTCCTAAAGGATTTTGCTCGAAAGGTAGTTGGCGTAGGAAGTGTGGGCACCAATTGTATGGTTCTTTATTTTGAAGGCGATAGCGTAAATGATCCCTTGTTCTTGCAATACAAGGAAGCTCAAAAATCTGTCTTAAGTCCTTATTTAGGCGAGTCTATTTATCGAGATATGGGGCGGCGTGTGGTGGCTGGTCAGAGACTGCTACAGGGTGCTCCTGATATCTTTTTGAGTTTCGGCTCCATGCAGTTTGATGTTGATAAAAGTGAAGGATTTTATCTCCGCCAATTACGCGATATGAAGGGAGGTATTCCGATCGGTCCGGGTGGCATCTCTCTAAAGAACTTTGCCGACTATTCAAAATTGTTCGGCTGGGCTCTTGCCCTGGGTCACGCTCGCTCTGGAGATGCGGCTGAACTTACTGGTTATTGTGGTGAAACAAAGGAATTTGGCGAGGCAATGTATTCCTTTGCAAGATCCTATGCAAAGCAGAATGAACAAGACTTCGATTTATTTCGTAAGGCGGTCAAATCGGGTAGATTGAAAGCGGCCAAGAAAAAAGCAGCCCTTTAAGGCCTATCAGGGCGTAGTCATGAGAGTGTCACTTTATTGGTGGATATTGTAGCTTCCCTAAGCTTATTCACCATTTCAACTCTATGAAAACTCCCCGTCTTATCAGGATTGCCTCCTTCATTTTTTTTGGATCAATTACAGGATTTCTTCAGGCAGCAGCTATCTATCCAATCGACCAAGCTACCATCTTGGCTGGATCTAAGTTTGATATCAAGATTGAATTTAATACCGTCATTAATCTTGGGGATGCTGAGATCGAACTCAATGGCGCACCAATAAATAAAATTATTAGCGCCCAACCCGAGTTTATTTCTAATGAAAATGGCAAAGGTAGCTCCATCCTGTATCGAGAGGTTCAGTTAACTAAGGCTGGTAAATATCAAATCGTGGCTCGAGCACCCCAGGAGCGTTTGCAAGTAAATTGGGATGTATATGCAACTGGTCCTCGCCGCGTAAAAAATGTGATTCTATTTATTGGCGATGGTATGACGATTGCTAACCGGACAACCGCAAGAGTCCTCTCGAAGGGAATTCAAGAGGGCAAATATCAAGGCAGATTGGCATTTGACGATATGCCCAGTACAGCCATGATAGGTACTTCAGGGTCTGATTCACTAATTACAGACTCTGCAAACTCTATGAGCGCATACACAACAGGGCATAAGACAGCAGTGAATGCCATGGGCGTTTATGTATCCCGAGCTAGCGATAATCTCTCGCATCCCAAAGTGGAAACCATTGCAGAGCTGATCAAGCGCAATACCAAGATGGCAGTAGGCATTGTTTCTGATGCCGAGTTGGAGGATGCAACCCCGGGCGCCATGGTATCTCATACTAGGCGTAGAGCAGATAAACAATATATTGCTGATCAGCTCTTATCTAGTGGCGCTGAAGTCATCCTAGGCGGTGGCTCTGCCTATTTTTATCCGCAATCCACTAAGGGCTCAAGACGTAAGGATGAGAAGAATTTGGTTGAAAACTTCAAGTTGAAGGGCTATCAGTTAGCTTTTACAAAACAAGAATTACTTTCAGCATCAGAGAGTAGGGGTACAAAAACACTATTTGGTGTCTTTCATCCAGACAATATGGATGGATCGCTGGATCGTTTGTATCTGAAAAAGAATACGGTTGAACAATTTCCTAATCAGCCCGATTTAACCGAGATGACCCAATCTGCCATTGATGTGTTATCCAGAAATCCCAATGGATTTTTCTTGATGGTAGAGGCGGCTTTGATTGATAAGTTCAATCACCCTCTTGATTGGGAGCGAGCTGCATTTGATACCATCATGCTTAGTAATGCCGTGCAAATCGCTAAGGACTTTGCTAAAACGCATCCAGATACTTTAATCATCGTGACACCTGATCATACTCACAGCGGATCCATTAGCGGGGTAGTGCATGATGACAAGCCTGGACCTTTACGTGAAAAGGTAGGTATTTACGCCGAGGCCGGCTATCCAAATTATCCAAAAGCAGATATTCAGGGTTACCCAAATAAGATCGATGTATCTAAGCGCATTGCTTTCTTTTATGGCAGCTATCCCGATCACTATGAAACCCTACATCCTAAAATGGATGGCACTTTTGTTCCTGCCGTTAAAGATGATTCTGGTAAATATGTAGCCAATCCAAAATATCTCCAGCTTCAGGAGGATGCAATTCATGTGGGCGGTAATTTGCCATCGCACCAAGAATCTGGCGTTCATACGGCAGATGATGCCGTTCTGAATGCAATGGGCCCCGGCTCAGAAAACTTCAAGGGCTTTATGGATAACACGGAAGTGTTTAAGATAATGGTGCAATCCTTAGGTTTGGGATCAAAATAATTTTGGATTAAAGCTGCCATGGAATTCATTAACAACATCAACTATGGATCACTGACAGATACGAGCGTCAGCCTCTGCGCTGCTTTTATTTTGGGGGGATTAATTGGTTTAGAGCGCCAATACCGCCAACGGACTGCGGGCTTAAGAACAAATATTCTAGTTGCTATCGGAGCTGCAATTTTTGTGGACGCTGGTAATCGCCTCACTGGTCATGATGGGGCTGTTCATGTGATGGCTTATGTTGTTTCTGGGATTGGCTTTTTGGGCGCCGGTGTCATCATGCGAGAAGAGGGTAACGTCAGGGGTATCAACACTGCTGCTACTTTGTGGGCATCGGGCGCAGTTGGTGCATGTGCAGGAGCTGACTTAATTTTAGAGGCTTGCCTAGCCACTGTTTTTGTTCTGGCAGCGAATACCTTACTTCGCCCAGTAGTCAGCTTAATTAATAGGCAGCCACTAGATACCGAAGCAGTAGAGGTGACTAATTCGGTATATATCATCACTCCTAAGCATGCTCAAAAGCATGCCTTAAAGCAATTTATTAAGACGCTCGAAGAGGCGGGCTATCAAACCCAAGATATTGAAGTGCATCAATTTGACAGCGATGATGTTGAAATACAGGCCGTTTTAACTGCATCGGCTGTTGATGGCGATGAGATGGATCAGTTGATCGCTAAGATTGCTGATCAAGAATTTGTGACCCAGGCGTTCTGGAGTCCCAGCACAACCGACTAAGCCATTTATTTATTGACACAATATTGAAATATTTCTGGTTCACTATTGTGATGTGAATAAGACCAACTATCTCCAATCTATCGTTACCTGCCCCCATTGCCAGGCTTCCGAGCTGATTAATTCCGATGAAGGTGCTCAGCACTTGTATCGCTGCCGCTCATGTAGCGCTATCTTGAAGCCAAAATCTGGTGATTGCTGCATTTTATGTAGCTTCGGTAATCGCGATTGTTCTAGCTCAGAGCAAAACTTAGCAGCCTAAATAAGGCTCGTATATCCCAGCCACAAAGGCTTGCTGTTGATTTCATCAAGATGTCATGGTTTTTACATAAAATAGACATAATTGATACAGCATTCCATTTTTGGGGAATATTTTGGCCAGAAATCCCGTAGATCCTTTAGTTCATTCAGAAGACCTTGTTGCTGCGGTCGACTTGGGGTCGAATAGTTTTCGTATGTTAGTAGCCCAAGCAGTAAATACCCCCTCTGGCACACAGTTACGCCCCATTGATACCTTGCGTGAGACAGTCCGATTGGCTGCTGGCCTCACTGAAAATAAATTGCTTGGCAATGACGCCTATCAGCGGGGATTGATAGCTATTCGGCGTTTTGGTGAGCGTATTCGTGGATTTGATCCCGCTAATGTTCGAGCAGTCGCAACGAATACTTTGCGCGTTGCTAAAAATTCCCAACAATTTATAGAAGATGCGCAAGTAGCTCTAGGATTCCCGATTGAAGTGATTGCCGGCGTCGAAGAAGCTCGGCTGATTTATATCGGAGCGGCACATGAGGTTCAGGCCGAACAAGGCAATAGACTAGTAATTGATATCGGTGGCGGCTCTACAGAATTCATCATTGGCAAAGGTTATGAGCCAAAGCTGATGGAAAGTCTCTATATTGGTTGCGTATCTCATAGCATGCGTTTTTTCCCTAAGGGAAATATTGATGCCCATGCTTTTAAAGAGGCTGAGTTGGCAGCGCGTCGTGAAATACAGGTAATTTCTGGCGCTTATTTAAGAAGCGGCTGGAAGCAGGTTATTGGCTCTTCCGGTACCGCTAGAGCTTTAGCAGATCTCATAGGAAATAATCATTTCAATGGAAGTGGCGATGGCTTAATGATGGGCCGCGTCAATAGCTCGAGTGGAATGATTACCCGTGAAGGCCTTAAGAATCTAAAAAAACACCTTCTCAAGTATGAACATGTCAATCAAGTGGAGCTAGAGGGTCTGAAGGATGACAGAAGATCTGTGTGGCCAGGCGGTTTAGCGATTATGTTGGCAGCATTCGATGAATTAGGTATTGAAGAGATGGAGGTAACGGACGCTGCATTGCGAAGTGGTGTCTTGTATGACTTACTTGGCCGATCACAACATCACGATATGCGCTATGTGACTGTAGAGCAATTTATGCAACGCTACACCGTCGATCGAGAGCAGGCAGATCGGGTTGGTAAATTAGCCGCAGATTTTTTACAGCAATTGCCAAAACCTGAATCGGAAAGCAGGGCGGATAACGTGGCTTTATTGCAGTGGGCAGCCAATTTACATGAAATCGGCTTATCAATCTCCCACAACGGTTATCACAAACATTCTGCCTACATAGCAGGTAACGCAGACATGCCGGGCTTCTCTAAAAATGATCAGGCTAGGCTGGCTGCATTACTCATTGGACATACTGGCAAGCTAGGCAAGCTGGCGAATAATGCTAGCTTTGAAGATTGGCGCATGCTCTTTTGTTTGCGACTTGCTCAAGTGCTGTGTCGCGGCCGAAATGACACCAATTTTCCTAAAGTAAAAGTCTCTGAACACGACGGTTCATATTTAGTGAGTCTGCCAAAAGAATGGGTTGCCGAGCATCCTTTGACTGAATTTAGCCTTCTGAAAGAGGCAGCAGAATGGGAAAGGGTAGGGCGCTCCTACCAAGTCAGCTTTAAGTAAATATATATCTCGGAATACAAAAGCCACTTCTATTCGAAGTGGCTTTTTGTTTTAGGACTGATCCTAGACTATTGCAAACCTAAAAAATGCTTTGCGTAACGAGGGTTGATTTCTGAAAGGCGGAGCATCGTCAATAAGTCAGCTGTATTGAAGTCTGGATCCCAGGCTGGGGAGCTGCAAATTTTAGCCCCCAGCTTTAGGTAACCCTTGATCAATGGTGGCGGCTGCACTTCTAAACCACCATTTAGCTTATCAAGAGGCAAAGGCAAGCGCGGGAATGCATGAAATTCTGTTGGCGCCATTTGATCATTGCCTAGGGAGTTATAAAGACTCGCTGCAAAGTGACCGCCATCTGCCATTGGAATGCTGGCACAACCAAGCATGATTTCATAGCCGTTCTTTTGCATATATTGAGCCAAGCCACTCCATAGCGCCATGATGACTGCTCCTGAGCGATAGTCTTGGTGCACGCAAGATCGACCAAGCTCAACCAATTTAGGGCGCAGGTGATCAATACGAGATAGATCAAACTCAGAATCAGAATAGAGGCGACCGATTTCTTGTGCCTTATGTGGGGGCAGTACGCGATAGGTGCCAACTACTTTCAGGCTGTCTTGATCACGAATCAATAAATGATCGCAATAAGAGTCAAACTCATCGACATCTAAGCCTTCAGCGTTCTTGGGGAGATTGGCACCCATTTCTTCGGCGAATACTTTATAGCGCAATCTTTGTGCTTCTTTAATCTCGCCCGTTGTGCTTGCCCAAACAATTTGAAAGGCAGGTTTTTTTGGTTTATCAATCTGAACCGCAGGAGCAGGAGCTACTTCTCTGAGCTCAGCCCTAGTTTTTGTCACAAACTTCTTGCCAAACAGCTTTTTGGCCAACTTTTTAGAGAGCTTTTTAAGCGGGTTTGGTTTATTTCTTTTTAATGCTTTGACCTTCTTAGGGGTGAAAATCTCAAATGAACCAATTGGGTTAGGGATATCAGACATGGCTGGCCTTAGTAGGTAATTAAAGTTTCAGAAGCAAGGGGATGCAGACTGCAGCCCAGAGTAGGGCTGCGACAAATAGCGCAAGCATGACGGCGGCACTGCCAAAATCTTTTGCCCTTTTGGAGAGATCATGATGTTCGAATGAGATTCGATCGATCGCTGCTTCCACGCTGGAGTTCAATAGTTCAATAACCAGCACCATCATCAAGGAAGAAATTAGTAATGATTTCTCTAGCAGTGTGATCGGCAACAAGAGGGCGACTGGTGTTAGTAAGGCAAATAAAGTCAGCTCTTGTCTAAAGGCGCTTTCCTCCATGAATGCATAAACCAAACCACACCAAGAGTTCTTGGCTGCATGCCATGCTCTGGCAAGGCCTCGATTGCCCTTATGGGGGTTCTGATCTATGTGATATGGGGAGTTCAAGATGCGTTTTTCTTTAGGCTAGTGCTGTTACATGAACTTCTGTTGTTGGTACAGGCTTAAGGTGATTGGCAAATTGCTCTGAGGCCGCTCTCCAGGAGAATTTCTCAGCATGTGCACGTGCTACTTCACGAGGAATTTTCAGGGCCTGCATGCAAGCTTCACGAAGGTCTTCATTCATGGCACCTGAATTGGAGTTGCCTAAGACATCAATAGGGCCAGTAACAGGATAAGCGGCTACTGGCGTCCCGCATGCCATGGCTTCTAGTAACACCAAACCAAATGTATCGGTCTTACTAGGAAATACAAATACATCTGCTGCCGCATACACTTTTGCTAACTCATGCTGCTGAAGTACTCCCAGATAGTTCACTTCTGGATATTTTTCTTTGATTCCAGCCATCGCTGGACCGTCTCCTACCACCCACTTTGAACCTGGTAAATCGATTTCTAAAAATGCATTGATATTTTTCTCAACAGCAACTCTGCCCACGTATAAAAAGATGGGATGCGCGGTATTTAAGGCTTTGGAATCTTGCATCTTAAAGATATCCAGATCAACGCCTCGTGACCACAACACCACGTTATTTAGACCATAAGCTTCCAGATCATCCTTTACGACAATCGTTGGCGCCATAACGGCCATTGACGGTTTATGAAACCAGCGAATAAAGGCATAGGTAATTGCTAGAGGAATACCGGTACGCGCTTTGACATATTCTGGGAAGCGGGTGTGATAGGCAGTGGAAAAAGGCAGGCGATTTTTAACTGCATAGGCACGAGCCGATAAACCTAGTGGGCCTTCTGTTGCAATATGCATGGCATCCGGTGCGAATTCTTTAATACGACGAGCCACTTCTTTGCCTGGGAAGAGTGAGAGGGCGATATCAGGATAGGTTGGGCATGGAATGGATTTGAAGCCATTGGGAGTAATCATTTCTACTTGATGCCCCATGGCAGTTAATTCAGCGCGGGTTTGTTTCAGGGTGCGGACAACACCATTAACTTGTGGGTCCCATGCATCAGTAATGATCATAATTTTCATAGCGTAGCCTCTTTGATGAGTGATTCGATAGCGGGTTGAAGAGTGATTTGAGGTGACTCAACTGGCTCACCCTTGATCTGTGTCCAGTGAATAATTTTGAGTTCACCTGTTTGTGTTTCAACTAAGGCAGTAAGGCTCTCGACCCAATCACCATCGTTGCAATACAACAAGCCATCAATCTCGCGAATTTCTGCTTTGTGAATATGTCCACAAACTACGCCATCACAGCCTCTTAAGCGGGCCTCTCTGGCCATGATGTGTTCAAAGTCTGCGATATAGCTGACGGCATTTTTGACTTGATGTTTTAAGTATTGAGATAGCGACCAATACTGCAGCCCCATCTTGGCGCGCACCATATTGAAATGACGATTTACGTAAAGAATGAGCGAATAGAGGTTGTCACCAACGTATGCAAGCCACTTGGCGTATTGCATCACGCCATCAAACTGATCGCCATGGGTTACCCATAGTTTTCTACCATCAACTGTCGTGTGAATCACTTCCTCAACTACCTTGACATCACCAAAAGACATTCCAAAGAATTGTCTGGCGCTTTCATCATGATTTCCAGGAACATAGATGACTTCTGTCCCCTTACGTGCCTTACGCAAGAGTTTTTGTACTACATCATTATGTGATTGAGGCCAGTAGAAAGACTTCTTCAGTCTCCAGCCGTCAATAATGTCGCCAACTAGGTAGAATTTATCTGCTTCGTTGTGCTTAAGGAAATCGAGAAGGTAGTCTGCCTGACACCCTGATGTTCCTAGGTGTACGTCTGAAATCCAGATGGCTTTGTAATGCATCATGAAACAGTATTAAGCCTACTGAGTATGAAACCAGCATGACAGTTCTAAGACAGTTTTATGACTACGGAGTATTTTCTGAGATTGTTTTATATTCATACAGCATATGAGCCTGACTAAACACTCCAAACAGCCTCCGTTTCAATATTGGGCTTATGCATGGTCGTGGATTTTAGTGTGGAGTCATGTGATTGCTGGATTGGCGACTCTATCTTTTCAGTTTCCATTTGCAACTCAGGAAACTAAAAATAGCCATATTCAGAAGTGGTCAAGAAGACTGCTAGCTATTTTTGGTATTGAATTAAGGCTCAGGAATCCAGAAATTCTTCCTGCCACAGCCTATCTACTGGCATCAAACCATATCTCTTGGATGGATGTCCACGCTATCAATGCTTTCAAACCCATTCGCTTCGTAGCAAAGTCCGATGTAGAGGGTTGGCCCATATTTGGATGGATGGCCAAGCAATTGGGTACGGTATTTATCAAGCGTGATAGTGCTCGTCATGGAAAGTATGTTGCTAACGAAGTGAGTGATGTACTTAAAGCTCAGTCTGTTTGTATTTTTCCAGAGGGCACCTCCACAATAGGTGAGGGTGTCCTACCCTTTAAGCCCAATTTATTTGAATCTGCGGTTATTGCTCAAGTGCCAGTCTATTCGCTTGCAATTACCTATAGATCCCTGTCATCTGGCGAGAGAAGTGAAGTGCCTGCATTTGTGGGTGAGATGGGGTTACTGGAATCCATGGCTCAGATCTTGAGGGATCGTAACCTGATCGTGGAGCTTACCTTTTTATCACCCTCGGGAGCTAGTCCTGAGGCTTCCAGAGACCGAAAATGGCTGGCTTTGCATAGTCAAGAGGCGATTTCTAATCAATTAAAGGGTAATCAGCCCTCTATGTAACAAAAGTGTCATTTTCCCCCGCTATAAGTATTATTAGGGAAACAATATGACATCAAAACACAACGAAATGGCCGAGTGGTATCGCCGTGCACAAGAAGAGATTCTGGACAGCATGGATGAAGAGCTTGAAATGGAGCTCGATGATGACCGCCTATCTCCTGATGGTGATAGTCATTCACAAATTCCACGTAACGTTTACTTCCGAGAACTCTTTAGACTCCAGGGTGAGTTGGTAAAGCTTCAAGACTGGGTGGTAGAGAACAAGCTTAAGGTGGCAGTCCTATTTGAAGGTCGAGATTCTGCTGGTAAGGGTGGGGCGATTAAGCGCATTACCCAGCGATTGAATCCCCGGGTTTGTAAAGTGGTTGCTTTGCCCGCACCTAACGAACGTGAAAAGACGCAGTGGTACTTTCAAAGATATATTTCCCAGTTACCCGCTGGTGGCGAGATCGTTCTATTTGATAGAAGCTGGTACAACCGCGCTGGCGTTGAAAAGGTAATGGGTTTCTGTACTGATGATGAGTATGAAGAGTTTTTAAGAACGGTTCCTGATCTGGAGCGCATGATGATTAGTTCAGGCGTTATCTTGATCAAGTACTGGTTCTCAATTTCTGACGAAGAGCAATACAACCGCTTCATGATGCGGATTCACGATCCTTTAAAGCAGTGGAAGTTAAGTCCAATGGATTTAGAGGCAAGAAGGTTGTGGGAGGCCTATACCAAGGCCAAAGAGACCATGCTTGAACGTACGCATATTCCTGAGGCGCCTTGGTGGGTGGTTGCTGCCAATGACAAGAAAAAAGCACGTCTAAATTGCATTACGCATTTATTGGATCAAATCCCGTATAAAGAGATTGATCACCCAGTGATTACCTTGCCAAAACGCGTTCATAACCCGGATTACCTTCGAGGCCCAGTACCGCCTGAGATGTATGTTCCCGAGGTTTTTTAAGGGCTTATTTTTCGAGCTTAGATAGTTTGCTGTCCCATTGGAAGACGATATCCTTATCAGCCTTCAGCAAGCCTTTATCTTTTCCTGGGTATGAAACTCTAGAAAGAAGATCCTGAATCATATTGAGATGAGCAACTTTTTTATCGTTCGCCTTAACAACGATCCAGGGCGCATCTTTAGAGCTGGTTTTTTCTAGCATGTCATTTCTACATTTGCTATAGGCATCCCAGTTTTTCTGCGCTTGCTGATCAATCGGGCTAATCTTCCATTGCTTGAGTGGATCTTTAGCTCTATCTGCAAGACGAACAGCCTGTTCCTTTTTTGAGATGTCTAAATAGTATTTGAGAATCGTTATGCCAGAGCTGGTCAGAATAGATTCGAGCTCATTTACGGTTCCCATGAAGTTGGCGTACTGCTCCTTCGTGCAGAAATTCATGACCATCTCAACGCCGGCACGGTTGTACCAGCTGCGGTTGAATAGAACAAACTCACCTTTTTTGGGAAGCTCAGCTACATATCTCTGAAAGTACCATTCTGCAGATTCGGTATCAGATGGTTTTCCGAGGGCAACCACGCGAGTTTCCCTGGGGCTTAAGTGCTGCGTAATGACTTTTATAGTGCCATCCTTGCCAGCCGTATCGCGGCCCTCAAGAATGACCAGTATTTGATCGCCTTTGCTGATCAGACTATTTTGCAGCTTGACCAACTCAATCTGCAATAAGCGGAGCTGATCGTCGTAACTAGATTGCTCTAGCTTATCTTTGCCTTTTTGACCCATTAGCTTGCTTCATTTGTATTGGCAGGGCTAGCAGGAGTAGTTTTCTTTGCAGCCGCTTTTTTAGCAGGAGCCTTTTTAGCTGGGACTTTCTTGGCGGGGGCCTTTTTAGCAGGCGCTTTCTTGACCGGAGTCTTTTTGGCGGCAGCTTTCTTAGCCGGAGTTTTTTTGCTAGCTACTTTTTTATCTAACTTATCCAACGCTTTTCCAAGCTTGTCGATCAGCTTTTCTCTATCTGACTCTAATTTATCGAGCTTTTTTAATAGCTGCTTAACTAATTTCTTTTGGCTCATGCTGATTCCTGGGTTGATTGTGAATTCGTTGTATTGGCGTATCTTCAATCAATCCTACGTTTAATTTTCTCTATTTTCAAGCATATATGACACATATATGTCAGTTATGTGACATTGATTGTCACTATTGTGAAATATATATTTCGATACAATTGGAAATATGAAAAATACTGATGCCATCAAAGCATTCCTGGCCCTGGGTCAAGAGACCCGTTTGAATATTTTTCGCTTGATAGTTCAGCGTGGTGATACTGGATTAACGCCTAGCGAGATGATTGAAAAGCTAGGGGTTGCTAACGCCACACTGAGTTTTCACCTGAAAGAACTAGTAGGCGCTGACTTATTGTCAGTAGAGCGTCAAAGCCGCAATCTCATCTATCGACCTAATGCAGGCTTGGTGCAAGAGTTAAGCGGGTTCTTGCTTGAAAACTGCTGCGGTGGCAAATCATGCGCTCCAGTATTAATCTTGAAAAAGGCGAAGGCTAAATGAAGCAGTTCAATATTCTCTTCTTATGTACCCATAATTCTGCTCGGTCTGTTTTGGGGGAGGCACTTGCTTCAACTCATGTCAGCGGAAAATTTGTGGGCTACTCAGCAGGATCCACTCCAGGCACTTCAGTAAATCTATTTGCACGTGAGTTGGCTTTGCAGATGGGTTACGATGAATCTAAATTACGCTCCAAGTCCTGGGATGAGTTTGGTTTGCCAGAAGCTCCAAAGATGGATTTCATTATTACGGTTTGTGATAACGCGGCAGGCGAAGTGTGCCCATTCTGGCCTGGAAAACCTGCTACTGCCCACTGGGGCTTCCCAGACCCATCACAAGTGCCTGGCACGGATGACGATAAACGCCGTGCATTTAAAGAAGTCATGATTGGCTTAAAAAAACGCATTGATCTTCTGGCGGATATGCCATTAGATCGACTCAATTCACTTAGCCTTCAAGAAATTCACAATAAATCATGAGCACAGTTACCAGCAAGCTTTCCTTTTTAGATCGATACCTCACTGTTTGGATATTTGCTGCCATGGCGGCAGGTATTGGGTTGGGATATTTTGTTCCTGGGGTAGAGGAGTTCATTAATTCCTTTCAATCGGGCACTACTAATATCCCAATAGCCATTGGATTGATATTGATGATGTATCCACCGTTTGCAAAGGTAAAGTACGAAGACTTGCCTGATGTCTTCAGAGACAAGCGAATCTTTGGTTTGGCATTCTTGCTCAATTGGATTGTTGCGCCTACCTTGATGTTCTTCTTGGCTATCCTCTTTGTTCCCAATCAACCGGAATACATGGCAGGTCTTATCTTGATTGGCATAGCGCCTTGTATTGCCATGGTGATTGTCTGGAACGATATTGCCAAAGGTTCTACGGAATATGCGGCTGGCTTAGTAGCTTTTAACGCAGTGTTTCAGGTGCTGTTCTTTAGTGTGTACGCCTATTTCTTCTTAACTGTCTTGCCGCCGTATTTTGGCCATGCAGGATCCGTTGTCAATATCACTATTGGTGAGATCGCTAAGACAGTTGCTATCTATCTAGGGGTTCCTTGTGTTGCGGGATTCTTGACGAGATACATTGCCCTCAAATTTGTGTCGAGAGAGTCGTATCAAAATACTTTCGTCCCTAGAATAGGCAAAATCACCTTAATTGCTTTGCTTTTCACGATCGTAGTGATGTTTAGTTTGAAAGGTAAGTTAATTCTTCAGTTGCCAATGGATGTGGTTACCATCGCAATTCCATTGCTAGTCTTCTTTGTGGTGATGTTCTTGCTGACATTCTTTATCACCATCAAAATGGGTATTGAATATAAGCGTTGCTGCACTTTGTCATTTACGGCATCTAGCAATAATTTCGAGTTAGCTATTGCCGTAGCCATTGCCGTCTTTGGGATTAATTCTGGGGCGGCATTTGCTGCTGTGATTGGCCCACTGGTGGAGGTGCCGATCATGGTTGGTCTGGTTTCGGTTGCCTTATGGCTTAGAGATAAGTTCTTTCAGGCCTAAAGCCTATGATTTTGGCCTCCAAAGGGGGCTTATATTATGTAGCTGGTAACACCACTACTGCGCCATTGGTTGCGGTGAACTTCAATAACGTTGCCTCAGGTTTTACTTTTAACAGTGGCTCTGCAGGTTCTGGCATTTATGCTTTGTCAATCATTGGATCTAATTCAAATGGCATTACCTTAAATGCGGGCAATATCGTTTTATTAAGAAACTATATTGGCCTGAACTTAAGTGGTGCAGCTTCTGGCAATGCGAAGGATGGTATTTATATTGCAACCTCTTCTACTAACAACGTTATTGGCACAAACCCAAATAGTATCTCTGGTCTTTACTCTAATGTGATTTCCGGTAATACGCAGAATGGTATCCAGATCTATGGCAGCGCAGGCAACAAGATTCAATCCAATGCCATTGGTACCAATCCAGCAGGAACAGCAAAGATTGCTAACGGTTTCAACGGTATCTATGTAACTTATTATGCGGTTGATAACACCATTGGTGGAACTGCATATATCAATTCCGCTACAGGGCAAACTAATAATCCAACGGGCAACAAGGGTACAGTCCCAATCGTTTCTATTGCTCCGCCATTAGGTAATCTGATTTCCGGCAATTCGCTTAACGGGGTTTTAATTGATGGTGGTTCAGAGTTAACGGTGTTAAGTGGCAACTTTATCGGTACTAATAATGTTGGTACAGCAGCTGTGGGCAACACCTTGGATGGTGTATTAATTCGCAATGCGAATAACAATCAACTGATTGGTTGTACTTTTGAAGACAACCCATTTATTTATTACAACGTATTGAGTGGTAATGGAGGCAATGGTTTGCATATAGCCGACTCCAATGCAATTTTGGTTCAGGCTAACTTTTTTGGTGCTGGTGCAAATAATGCATCCATGGTTCCAAATGGCGGCCACGGCATCTTAGTTGACGGCAGCTCTGCAGGAGTTCAGGTTGGCGGTGTAATCCCGCTTGGTAACGTGTCAGCCGGCAATACACTTGATGGTATTAAGGTTTCAGGAACTGCTAGTGGCTTCACCACCTTCAATATGTTTGGTGGCTTGTACGCCTTTCAGGGCGCTGCTCCGAATGGTGGAAACGGGATCACAATTGATTCTACTGGCGGCTCCAATTTAGTTCGCACTAACGTATTCTCTGGAAATATGCATCATGGTATTGAGATTTCCGGAAACGCATCTGGTGTTACTATCGATCCTAACGTGGTTGGTTTGAATACTGAAGGTACTGGTGCTCTTGCTAATGGTCCTGGCGCAAATGGTGCTGGTAACGGCGGTAGCGGGGTTTACATTGCGGGAACTGCCCATGGAAACTATATAGGCGGTTACAACAATTCTGTTATTCCGCAAAACACCTTCTCTGGCAACGCAAGATACGGAATTGAAATTGTCGGTACTGCAAATAGCAATACTGTATTTAACTCCGTAATTGGCCTTGGAACCACTCAGGTTTCTGCTTTTGGTAATGGACTGGGTGGTGTTTATATTGGCGGAGGAAGTAACAATAACTCTGTTATCGCCTATACACCTTCCAGTTCATATACTGCAATGTCTAGTGTAATCAGCGGAAATACAGGGGATGGTGTTCTTATTGCTGATACTGCATTTAATAATACTGTTCAAGGAAATTATTTTGGTTATGGTAAGCGTTCTATTGTCGGTAATTTGGTTGCGGGGCTGTTTCCCAATTCACTACTTCCGGTTCATGTAACGAGCTCTGGCTCGGGGAATGTGACCACCCCGAACAACCCTTAATATGAGGATTAGTCTAAAACTTACTTAAGTTGCCGTTGATTTATAAAAGCCAGCCAGTCTTTGACTGGTTGGCTTTTTTATTTCCTGGCATGCCAATATGAAAGAGATTGTGTCATGACAAAACTCATCATTTATTTATTAGTAATCGCAGAATTCTCTAGTTTTGCTTTCGCACAAATGCCGCCCCCAATGATGCCTCCTCAAGGAATGCAGCAGGGCATGCCTAGATCACCTCAAGGGGGTCCAGTTGGCTCAGGAGGCATGATGCGCGATGATCCTCATGGACCCGTTGACCAAAAGTCGTGGTCTTGGAGTGACGCCAGACCAATTTAGAGCTTGCTTTAGTGATGTCAATCCTGCACCCCAAGGGACATTACCGGGTTCCAATCAGAAGCACGCCAATAAGCAAGTTCTCTTAAGCTGCCTCCAGCGTGCAAATCCGGGTATTACCAATGACAGCCTAGATGCAGTGATGGACCAATATAGGCCTGGGGGCAGGGCGGCTCAGTAATTTGGGCGTCCTAAGATAGAATCAATCTATCCCTCATCTTTTAGGCGGCATTGAAAATGGTAAGTCATTACTTAGTGGTTTTTCTAGGCCTGATGTTAGCGGCCTGCTCAACACCAGTCAGTCAGTTTGGTGTGTACAGGCAATCAGATGGCACGGTTGGTGTTCATGCGCCCAAAGATGCAAAAGAAAATGAAGCCCAGGAAGTGGCATTAGAGGAGTGTAAAAAGGAAGGGAAGAGAACTGCGACGATTCTAGAAAGCAGAAAAACGGTCAATGACCGTTTTCCCTTAACTTATATCTACCTTTGCAGATAGTGACGATTAGTTAAATCGCTATTGATTAGTGCTTAGCTAAGCAACCACTTCTTAATCGACTTATTGACACACATCGCATCTAAAGCAAGGCCAAAGAACTCAGAACCATTGGTAACCATGCTTTCGATTGCTTCCACTTTGCCAGACTTGATGCCACGCAAATAGGTTGCAGCACGGTAGCGCAAGAAGTGCTCAGTTTCACCATTTTCATTCTCGGTTGGGCAGATTTCTAGGCTGCCATAGCGAGTTTCTGGGTTAATGTTGAGAACGGCTAGGCTTAAAGCCCCAACCAATTTCTCAGGCACTGGGATAGGCACATAGGAGTAGAGGGAGATCATCATTTCCTCTTCATCTACTTCAATGATGTGATCAATATCCAGCACATCTTTTTCGGTTAACTCTGTCTCGCCAGAATCGCCACCACCAAATGTGGATTCAAACTGCAACATAGCAGTATTGCTTCCTTTGGAGATCTCGATCATGTCAGGGTAGCCAAGCAAACCTTTCCACCAATACATCAGCGAGAAAGTGCAGGGCTTTACTTCAACCAATCCCTTGTTAGTAGACTTTGCAAAATACAGGCCGTAAAACTCATCATCTTGCTCTAGACCATATTGGTCAACTTTAGGTGATTTAGATGAAGCAGGTTTTGCAGTCTTCTTGGCAACTTTCTTCGCTGCTGGCTTTTTGGCCGCAGGTTTCTTTGACGCTAATTTTTTAACTGCTACTTTTTTGGTAGCAGGCTTCTTTGCGGCCACTTTCTTGGCTGCTGGTTTTTTCACTACCTTTTTGACTGTCTTTTTGCTTGCTACTTTTTTAGCGGCAACCTTCTTGACAGCTTTTTTTACAGGGGCTTTTTTTACCACCTTGGTAGCTACTTTCTTTTTTGCTGGAGACTTCTTTGTAGCCATGGTTTATCACCCTTCTTTCGGTAGTTATCGTGCTTAAGGCACTATCTGATATTACTGCAAATTCTCTCGGGAATTCGCTTTTTCTATATGGGGTTTCTCCTGCGGATTGCAAGGGCGGGGATGAAATAAATAGATGGCGGAAGGCATTGTTCTTGGGATACGGGGTTGCTACACTAAAAGCGTGAATTTTTGTGCAACCTAAATATCAAGAGGACCTATGTTTCCTGAATATCGCGAACTCATCACCAAGTTGAAAACGTCAGATCGTCATTTCTCGCATTTATTTGATAAGCACAACAATTTAGATCAAAAGATCCAAAGAATGGAGTCCCATTCAGAGCCGAGTACCCCAGAAGAAATCGAGACCTTGAAAAAGGAAAAACTCCTTTTAAAAGACCAGATTTATGCCGTCTTAAAGAAGGCTAGTAGTTAAGCTCCTGGTGAATTAGAAAAGCCTAGATGCAAAATGCTTCTAGGCTTTTTTCAGGAAGCAGGCTTTGAGTAGCATATTGCCTGCTTCTGTTTTGCAGTCGACTTCGTGATCACCTGATACCAGGCGTATCCCTTTAATCTTGGTGCCGACCTTCAGGGTGGTTGAAGAGCCTTTAACCTTGAGGTCTTTGATGAGGGTGACTGTATCGCCATCTACTAGAAGATTGCCATTGGCATCTTTGACAATGAGCCCAGCCTCAGCCTCTTCTAAAGCAGTAGCCAAAGGCCATTCATGGCCACACTGGGCGCAAACATAATTTTCCCCATCGGGGTAAGTCATATCTTCCTGGCAGGCAGGACACTTCGGTAGATTATCTGTGCTCATCACTTCATTTTAGTCTAGGGGTGATGGTCTTGGCTCATATCTAGTACTCGATTTAGAATGGGTAGGTGAACAAAACCCTGAAGATTTCTCTTATTGCTCTGGTAGGCTGTCTTGCCCTAGTGGGTTTGGGCGCATGGTACGCATCATCTTTTATAAATCCTGCTCAGGTAACCAAGCTTCTGAGTTCTTCGGTCAAAGATGCAACTGGGCGTGAGTTGAAAATCGCCGGTCCAGTAAGTCTGAGTCTTTTCCCATCAATTAGCGTAAAAGCCGAACAGGTGTCTTTGAGCAATGCCTCATGGGCAAGCAATCCTGATATGTTTGTATTCAAGCAGATTGAATTAGATATTAGGATACTTCCGCTTCTGAAAGGTAGCGTTGAAATCAGTAGAATCGGTGTAAGAGGACTAGAGGCGAACTTACAAACCAATAAGGCTGGGGAGGGTAATTGGAATCTCACTCCGCCTACGATAGTTGCCAGTGGGTCGGCAACACAGTCTGTAACTAGCGATTCTTCTAGTAATGCCCTTGTCTCCATTAAAACTCTTGATGTCGTAGATGCTCGTATCAATTATCAAGACGGAGAAAAAGCAGCCAGCCCGATTGGCATTCCTAAACTTTCTTTAGATGCCGGTGACGGGAAGTCTACGATTCTGGTAGATGTTCAGCGCGCTAACTACACCCTGAATCTAAAGGGTAAAACAACTTCACTGCGTAATGCTTACTTCGCTTGGAATCAATCTCCAGTAAACCTAGATCTCGATTTAGTTCTAACCTTAAACGGTAAGTCGCTTGCGATTACGGGCGACATTGATAAAAAGCCAGATCTATTACCAAAATTCAATATCAATCTCAATTCAAAGTCCTTTGATTTAGCGCCTTTAGCGGGTTCTGTTGTTATTGCTGGAGCAGCTGGAAAAACTTCCTCGGCTTCGACACATAAAGTCCAAGGAAAATATTTATTCTCCGATGACGCGCTGCCTTTTGATCTTTTACCTTTAGCTGATGGCTCGGTCAACATTAATATTGCTGAGCTTGGGATTCCGCATCAGGCGCCGTTTACTAACTTCAAAACGACACTCCAATTTCAGAAAGATAGGATTGATGCGAGCGATGTCAGCTTTAATGTTGGCAAGGGAAGCGCCCAAGCGCAGCTCTCTATTACTCAGTTTGCCAGCCCTGCGCCCAAGGTTTCTCTTAAAGGTGTTGCCAAAGACTTTACCTTGGAACAAATTATTGCCGTCACTGATTCGGGCGCCAGGGTTTCTGGTGGCGATACGAAATTAGCCTGGAACTTACAGGGAAGTGGTGTGAGTCCACATCAAATCGCTAGTCGAGCCATTGGGGCTATTCAGGTTTCAGTAGGGCAAAGTAAATTAGATTCGAAGTTCATCAATAAAGGCGGGGACTTTGTCATCACTGTAATAGATGCAATTAATCCGATGTATAAGAAATCTAATCAAACTACTTTGAATTGTGCTGTTGCCTACTTACCCATCAATAGTGGGCTGGTAAATATTCAGAATTCAGTTGGCATTGAGACGGATCGTCTTGACATCACCCTAGCGGGCTCGATCAATCTTGCCAGCGAGGCTCTCAATATCAGTATTAATCCAAGAGAAAAATCAGGCCTGACAACGGGCTTGGATCTGGCCGGACTTGTAAAGATTGAGGGTACATTACAAAACCCGCAAACTGGGGTGAATAAGGCAGGGGTGGTGAATAGCGCCGTCTCTATTGGATTGGGTTTCTTAACCGGCGGTATTAGTATCGCAGCGGAGAATGCTAAATCATTGGCGACCAAGTCGCAGCCATGTAAAACAGCGCTGCACTCTTGGTCTGATATCTATCCTGCTAGCAAGTAAGCCTAGCGAAGCTCGTAAATCAGCTTCTTAAAAAACTAAGCCGCTGACAAAGAGGCTAAATAAAGAAATAAAGATGCTGGCAAAGAATGCGGTCCAGAAGCTGGAGATCGTAAAGCCACTCACCACTGCAGAAACCAGCATCAATACCAAGGCATTAATCACGAGCAAGAAGAGGCCCATGGTTACTACCGTTAATGGTAACGTGAAAAGAACGAGCAAAGGCTTAACGATCGCATTAGCAAATCCTAAGAGGAGGGCAGCAATTAATAATGAGCCGCCATCCGCAAAGCGCAAGCCACTAAAAATATAACTGGCAACCCAAAGGGATAAAGAAGTTAAGCCCCACTGGACTAGAAATAGAGTTAAGTTACTCATGGATGATTCCTTTGCTGGTGTTGAAAGGGGTTTATGCCTAGTGACTATATTAGCAGTTGATTAATAGTGCGGGGGGATTTCATCCTGAGAACTTGCGCCGCCGCCTCCACCGCTGCTGGCTTGTTCTTTAATTGCCTTTAATTCGCGATACAGAAATTCGATTTGCTGTTGCTGTTTATAGACGGTCTCATTGAGTTTTTCAATTAAGTCTTCCGTGAAGCTCAATTTGATTTCTAGATTAGTGATGCGTTCTTCTGACATAACTTACTTTCTATTCTGAGATAAGCTCAAATCGCCCATCTTCCATTTCTGCTTTGGGTCTAATCCAAAAATCATGCGATTGCATGGATTCGTAAACATAAGCTGGCTCCAGATTTGCCTCTACGTTAGCCAAGAAGGCCACCTTATAAAATCCACCAGTCTTAATGTGGCGCAATCTACTGCCTGGCTTAAATAGGCCATCGTCAGGATCAGCCATTTTGGGTTTACTCATGTCAACAATGCACTTTCTCGGTATGATCTAGCGATGGCAAATTCCATCCCATACTCCATTCTAGATATATCTCCGATTCCTCAGGGTTTTACTGCTGCCGATGCACTGCGCAACTCCTTGGATGTGGCAAGGCATGCCGAAAAATGGGGCTATACCCGCTATTGGGTAGCAGAGCATCACAATATGACGGGCAATGCGAGCTCTGCAACTGCAGTTTTGATTGGCTATATTGCTGCTGGCACCTCCCATATCCGAGTGGGCTCTGGCGGCGTTATGTTGCCAAATCATGCTCCTTTAGTAATTGCTGAGCAATTTGGCACCCTAGAAGCTTTATACCCAGGAAGAATTGAGCTTGGCTTGGGTCGTGCACCTGGTACCGATCAAATGACTGCCAGGGCATTGCGCAGGGATTTATTGGGTAGCGATGATCGTTTTCCACAGGATGTCCGTGAGTTACAGCATTATTTTGGCCCGTTACAAGAAGGGCAATCTGTAAAGGCGATACCAGGGGTCGATAGCAATGTTCCGATCTGGATTTTAGGTTCTAGTTTGTATGGAGCTCAATTAGCCGCTCACTTTGGCTTACCTTATGCCTTCGCTTCTCACTTTGCGCCAGAGCAACTTTTAGAGGCAATGAAGATTTATCGTGAGCTCTTTAAGCCATCGGCACAACAAGATAAACCCTATTCAGCATTTGTGATGAATGTAGTTGCAGCAGATACAGATGAAGAAGCTCAACATCTATTTACTACACTGCAACAGAATGTTGTCAGAATGCGGCGCAATACCCGCGGGCAATTACCACCCCCAATTACTGACATGAATGAATTTTGTGAGCCTCATGAACTAGCAGCGGCAGATCATACCTTGCAGGTTTCAGTAGTGGGTTCGCTAGAGACGGTAAAGCGGGGGATTCGTCGTTGGTTGGATCTTACTGGCGCAAACGAAATCATCTTGACTGGGCAAATTTTCGATCATCAGGCTCGTCTCAGATCTTTTGAGATTGCCGCACAGGCCGCGCAAAGCCTATAAGATCGCTGCGTTGTAATCTGCGGTAATGAATACTTGTTCTTTTGCAGCATGATTCGCAAATCGCAGCACTGCATTGTCTTTGCTGATTAAGAAGCAGGGCTTTGCAGTGTAAGCAAGGTCTAAAAAGACTTGATCATCTGGGTCTTGGCATATCCAGGGGGCTTTGGCCAAGTTTTTATCATCCATCAATCTTGCTAAACCATGCCATTGCTGGCGAATTTGCTCTTGTTGCACTTCATCGAGCGAAAACAGAGGGCGAGCAATCACATCAGCAAATTCTTCTAAAGTGTTTGGAGTTGCGAGCGCATCTATTTTGCCTTCGATCAGCGTTTGCTTTAAATGAAGCGCTCTAAAGTCATTAAAGACAAAAAGATCTAGCAAGACATTGGTATCGAAAACTACTACCTTCATTTTTAAGGCCTATTGATTGTTGCGCCAAATCTCTGGAGTAATGGTGACCTGCCCTTTATCAGAGGAGACGTAAGCTTCACCATCTTGAACATTGACATGGATCACCATGCTGCGCTCAACCAACTTGTTCAGCTCTTCCGCTTGTTCTGCTGGTATAGCGATTATTTGTAAATTGCGAGCACGAGTGAGTTTGTTAGCAATGCCATCCCACCAGATTTTGCTGGTATGTCCGCCATAGCAATAGACAATTACTTGATCAGCACGACCACAGGCTTTCAGAATACGACGCTCGTCTGGTTGGCCGATTTCAATCCACAACTTGATTGCATCGGTAAGATCTTTAATCCACAGATCGGGTTCATCGGTATCACTCAAACCCTTTGTAAACGCTAGATCCTCATTTGCCTGCAATGCAAAGGCGATGATGCGGACCATCATGCGCTGCTCAGTCTCAGAAGGGTGCTTAGCAATAGTTAACGAATGACTGCCATAGTAATGGCGATCAGAATCTGCGACATGAAGGTCGGCTTTGTGGATAGTTGCGCGTAGAGCCATGACCTATTATCGCCTTTATGAACCAACTCCTGGCCTGAGTGAGCTCATAACCAGTATTATTTGGCTTGAGGCTCATGATGAGCCTAGAAATGCCTCAAATTACTGTGTACCGTAAAACCCATGATCCGTATTACTGAATTACGTCTACCAATTGACCACGCTCCAGAATCTTTGGAGAAGGCGATATTGAAGCGTCTCAATCTAGATGCCAAAGACTTAATACGATTTGAGGTCTTTAAGCGTAGTTACGATGCTCGAAAGAACGTCGCCCTCTCTTTTATCTATACGGTTGACTTATCTGCAAAGCATGAAGAAGTTCTTCTGAAGCAATTTGCTGGAGACATTCATGTAAGACCATCCCCGGATACGAGCTACCACTTTGTAGCAAAAGCCCCTGAAACTATAGACTCTGGTAAAGCGCTGCGTCCAGTAGTCATTGGATTTGGCCCATGCGGTATTTTTGCCGCTCTAGTGTTAGCGCAAATGGGTTTTAAGCCAATTGTCCTTGAGCGCGGCAAGAAAGTTCGCGAACGCACTCAAGATACTTGGGGCTTGTGGCGTAAGAATGTTTTAAATCCAGAATCCAATGTGCAATTTGGAGAGGGAGGGGCTGGTACGTTTTCAGATGGCAAGTTGTACAGCCAGATCAAAGATCCTAAGTTTTATGGACGCAAGGTCATTCATGAGTTTGTGAAAGCTGGCGCTCCTGCAGAAATTACGTATGTAGCCAAACCCCACATCGGCACCTTCCGCCTGGTTGGCGTGGTGGAGAAGATGCGTCAAGAAATTATTGACTTAGGTGGTGAGATTCGGTTCTCGCAAAAAGTAATTGGCTTTGATATTGAGAGTGAACAAATTACCGGGGTCAAGATTGAGGGGCAGGCAGATCTACCTGCCAACCATGTCATCTTGGCTTTGGGACACAGTGCGCGGGATACCTTTGAAGCCTTGCATCATGCTGGCGTCTTCATGGAAGCTAAACCCTTTTCTGTTGGTTTTCGGATTGAGCACCCACAATCTCTGATCGATAAAGCACGCCTGGGTCCTCATGCTGGCAATGAGTTAATTGGCGCGGCAGATTACAAATTAGTCCATCACGCCAAAAATGGTCGTTCCGTCTATAGTTTTTGCATGTGCCCCGGAGGGACAGTAGTCGCTGCTACCTCCGAACCGAATCGAGTCGTAACCAATGGCATGAGCCAATATTCTCGTAATGAACGAAATGCCAATGCAGGCATCGTTGTTGGCATTACGCCTGAGGATTACCCGGGTGGCCCATTAGCAGGCATTGAGTTTCAGCGTGCTATTGAATCAAAGGCTTTTGAATTGGGTGGTAGAACTTATGAAGCGCCGGGTCAGCTGATTGGCGATTTCTTAGAAGGGAAGGCTTCCACTCAGTTTGGTGGCGTGATGCCGTCGTATAAGCCCGGCGTTCATTTAACGGATCTGGCAGAAAGCTTGCCCGCTTATGCCATTGAGGCGATTCGTGAGGCGATTCCTGCTTTTGAGAAGCAAATTAAAGGCTTTTCTATGAAAGATGCCGTTTTAACTGGTGTGGAGACGCGCACTTCCTCTCCTTTGCGAATTACTCGAGACGCGAACTATCAGAGTCTGAACATTAAAGGTCTTTACCCAGCAGGCGAGGGCGCAGGTTATGCGGGTGGAATCTTGTCTGCAGGAGTTGATGGGATTAAAGTAGCAGAAGCAGTGGCGTTAGACTATCTGTCAAAGTAAATACCCCATAAGAATCCTATGAACTCTGTAGTAACTCTTTCATCAGCCGAAGAAAATGAAGTGCTTTTTCATCCTGAGCTGTTGAAAAAGTTTGATATCAATGGGCCGCGTTATACGTCCTACCCCAGTGCTGATCGATTTCATGGGGACTTTTCTGAAGCTGATTATCTTGAGGCATTGGAGCGGGTAGCTCAAGCGAATGAGCCGCTGTCCTTATATTTCCACTTACCATTTTGTCCCAATATTTGTTATTACTGCGGCTGCAACAAGATCATCACCAAGGATCATGGGCGTAGCGCCAAATACATCAAATATCTCGCTAAAGAAATGGCCATGGTTACTAAAGCCATGAGTGCTCAGAAAAAGATTCCCGTTACACAATTGCATTGGGGTGGTGGCACGCCTACTTTTCTATCGCATGAAGAGATGACTGAGTTGATGCAGCACACTCGCGAGTATTTTGAGCTACTGCCTGGCGGTGAGTATTCAATTGAGATAGATCCGCGCCGTGTTATTGAGCAAGATATTGCACTCTTGGCTGAATTGGGCTTTAACCGTATTAGCTTGGGCGTTCAGGATTTCAATTTGGCAGTTCAAGAGGCAGTACATCGCGTGCAGACTATTGAGGAAACCCAAGCAGTTATGGATTGGTCTAGAAAGTATGGGTTTAAATCCAGAAGCGTTGACTTGATCTATGGCCTACCAAAGCAAACGCCAGAGACTTTCAAGGAAACGGTTGATGCGGTCTTGGTAATGAACCCCGATCGTCTCTCTGTCTATAACTACGCACACTTGCCGCATATTTTCAAGCCGCAACGCCGTATTGCTGAAGCTGACTTGCCTGCGGCAGCAGATAAGCTGGATATTCTCTCCAATACCATTGCACGCTTAGGTGAGGCGGGGTATGTCTTTATTGGTATGGACCATTTCGCTAAACCAGATGATGAATTAGCTATTGCCCAAATAGAGGGCAAGTTGCATCGCAATTTCCAAGGCTACTCCACTCAGGCAGAATGCGATCTTCTGGCATTTGGAATCTCTTCTATCGGTAAAGTCGATGATTGCTACTCTCAGAATGTCCGAACTTTGGATGAATATTACGAGGCGTTAGATGCGGGTCACTTACCGGTGCTTCGAGGTTTACGTCTTGATGAAGACGATCTGATGCGCCGTGAGTTAATTGGTGAGTTGATGTGCCAATTTGCCTTAGACACCAAAGCTTTTGCGACATCACATCAAATTGAATTCTCAAATTACTTTAAGACGGAAATAGAAGAGATCAAGAGTCTAGAGGAGGCTGGTCTCCTCAACTGGGAGGGTGAAAGTATTCTGGTTCCCACCAAAGGTCGTCTCCTTGCTAGGCGGGTAGCCATGACTTTTGATCGGCACCTCAGAGAGTCTCAAGCCAAAGGGACCTATTCCAAGGTTCTGTAAGGGTAAGTCTGAGGTAATTTGATCTAGATCAAATAAGCCCAAAAACTCTGTTGCTTTTTAACCAATAAAAAATCTCCAGCCTCAGTCAATTTGATTTACATCAAATTGCACTCCCTTCATCAATTCGAAAATGATTTCATCGAAATTGATAAGAAAAAGGGAAACCATCATGCGTATTAAGACACTCGTAGCAGCAATGGCTGCTGTAGCATCCTTAGCCCCAATGGCGGCTCAAGCTCAAGCTGAAGAAAATCCATGGATGGTTAGAGTTCGTGCTGCAGATTTGCTATTTCAAAATGGCCAATCTGGTATTGCTCAAAGTGCTAACTTGAAGGCTCAGAATCGTTGGATTCCAGAGTTTGATGTTTCATATTTCTTTACTAAAAATATTGCCGCTGAATTAGTATTAACTTGGCCACAGCAAATTAATATTTACGGTAATCTAGGCGCTGGCCAACAAAACGTAGGCAAAATCACTGCATTACCTCCATCTTTGATCGCCCAGTATCACTTCACAGATTTAGGTGCAATTAAGCCATACATTGGCGCTGGTATTAACTACACTATCTTCGGTAATCGCCAAAATTTCCCAGCAGCATCTAACTCTGTACAGGTTGAACCATCAAGCGTAGGTTTTGTAGGTCAAGTTGGTGCTGACTACATGCTTGATAAAAATTGGGGCTTAAACCTTGATCTCAAGTATGTAACGATGGCTACTAATGTTCAAGCAGTAGCTGGCGGCGCAAACCTTGGAAAATTGACATTGAATCCTTGGATTCCAGCGGTTGGTGTGACTTACAGGTTCTAAGAATTTAGTTCTTAGGTATTGAGGTAGAGCTCCTAAGGGGCTCTATTTTTTTCTCAACTTTATTGAATCAAGTCATCAATTAGCTTTTCAAATGCAGCTTCGTTCAAAACGAAGTTATCAAATCGATGCAATGAGAGGTGGCTTGGCGGTTCAGTCCTGCGCTTAGCATATTGCTCCCAGTGAGCAAGTTTCCACTCATCTCTTGGGTCAGCTCTTACCTCCATCCGTTTTTTGGCCTCACGCTCCTCTAGATCAATCCAGGCAACCTGAATTGAAGTCAGTGCTGGCACCCCCAATTTTTGCGCGTCAAACATCTTGCCACTCTGAATCTCCTTCGAGAATGGGCCGATCAGAATGACATTAACCCCTAAAAGCAAATTCTCTCTGGCAATATCAATGAGACCTTTGTATTCCCAATCGCGCAGGTTCTCAAGGTAGAAGGGGCTGTCGCGATCATTCGGGTTTTGAGTGGTGAGGCCCATGACGTGGGCACTGAAGGTGCCATAAACGGTGTCTTTGTCTAAAAAGAAAAAATCTTCCCCAGTTTTCTCAATGATCAGAGGTAAAGCCTTTTTGGCTAGAGTCGACTTTCCTGTGCCGGCATGTCCTGCAAAGAGGATCAGGCGGGGCGCAGAGGGGGTTAATTTACAGACCATAAGTAGCTAGTCTCGCAGAAATAAGTGGAAATATCTCCTCTTTTAGGGAAGTGACGATAATGTCGCCATGGCTTTAATCGTACTCACTGATGCAAAACTGGCTTTTGGCCACGTTGACCTCCTCGCAAACACCGCTTTTTCACTGGAATCCGGTGAACGTGTTGGCTTAATTGGCCGCAATGGCACTGGTAAATCTTCCTTGTTGAAGATATTGGCCGGTATAGAAAAAATGGATGATGGCCTGTTGCAATATCAGCAAGGCCTCAGAATTGCTTATGTTCCTCAAGAGCCTATATTTGAGGCGGAAGAGACTATCTTCGAGTCAGTATCCAAAGGCGTTGCTCAAGCTAAGGCCTTGCGCGAGGAATATGAGGCTCTCAGCGTTGGTGAGTGGGATGATGCTTCCCATGATCGACTTGACGAAGTGCAGTCGCAATTAGAGGCTTTGAGTGGTTGGAATTGGGAGCAACGTGTTCATGAGACATTAGATCGTTTGCATTTAGAGGCTGATCTCAAAATCAATACACTTTCTGGCGGTACTAAGAAGCGGGTTGCCTTAGCGCGTGCTTTAGTTGAGATGCCTGACGTGCTGCTACTTGATGAGCCAACCAACCATTTGGATTTAGATTCGATTGCATGGTTAGAGGAATTGCTCAAAGAGTATCAAGGCTCAGTAATTTTGATTACCCATGATCGCGCCTTCTTGGATAACGTCTGCACCCAGATTGTTGAGCTCGATCGCGGTATTTTGCGCAGTTACCCTGGTAACTTTACGCAATATGAAGTTTTAAAAGAACAAGAACTAAATTCTGAATCTTTAGCTAATGCTCGTGCTGATAAATTATTGGCGCAAGAAGAGGTCTGGATTCGTAAAGGGGTTGAGGCACGCCGCACTCGAAGCGTTGCCCGAATTGCCCGTTTAGAAAAATTACGGAGTAGCCGTGCCGAACGCAGAGATGCGATGGGGCAGGTGAAGTTGGCTGTTTCTGCTGGAGATCGAAGCGGCAAGATTGTGGCTGATCTTCAAAACGTTAGTAAAACCTATGATCGTCCGATTGTGAAAGATTTCACAGCAACGATTTTGCGCGGCGATAAGGTTGGTTTGCTGGGTCCTAATGGCGCAGGTAAAACAACTTTGCTCAAATTGATTTTGGGAACTATTGCGCCAGACTCCGGCACTGCAACTATGGGTACACGTATTGAGGTGGCTTACTTCGACCAAATGCGCGAAGGGTTAGATCTGAACGCTTCACTGGAAGATTACATTAGCCCAGGTAGTGAGTGGATAGAAATCAATGGCAATAAAAAGCACGTTAAGAGTTACCTGAGTGATTTCTTATTTGCTCCTGAGAGAACTAATTCCCCGGTAAGTACTTTGTCAGGCGGTGAGCGTAATCGTTTATTACTAGCACGCCTATTTGCGCGGCCTGCAAACGTCTTGGTCTTGGATGAACCAACTAACGACTTAGATATTGATACTTTAGATTTGCTTGAGCAACTCTTGCAAGACTATAAGGGCACGGTCTTCTTGGTCAGTCATGATCGTTACTTCCTAGATAACGTTGTTACTAGCATTATTGCCAACGAGGGTGATGGCTTCTGGCGTGAGTACGAAGGGGGTTATGAGGATTGGAAAATCCAGAAAGCGCGCTCAGACAAAATTCGTGCTGCCAATGGCAATGCCAACACAAAATCTGTAGATAAGCTTGAGGTCAAAGCAGAGGCAAAGGTAGAAGTTAAGGCAGAAGTTAAGCCTGTAGCTAAAAGTGGAGTTCAGAAACTCAATGGCAAAGAGCGCCAAGAACTGGAGGTTTTGCCATTACAGATCGAGACATTGGAAACTGAGCAAGCCGATATTGGTATTGCCATGAGCAATCCCGATCTCTATAAAAATGAACCTGAGTTGGCAGCGAGCATGCAAGCGCGCTTGAGTGAAATCACTGCTGACTTAGATCAAAAGCTGCAACGCTGGGAGCAGCTATTGAGTCGTTCAGAGTCTTAGTGCTATAGCCTAGTCGCGCGGTAAACGAGCGCGCAACTGGGCGATTTCATCAAGCAGGTCCAGCGCCAAGGCAACCCCAGGCACATTTAATTCGAGATCATGGGTGAGGTGCGCTGCGGTTTTTGCTCTTCGCAAAGAGTCGCCACTAAAGCGCCAATCCTGAGGTGAAGAGCCAGCTGGACTTAAAACACCTTCGGATACCCAAGTCATGATGAGATCTTCTGGTGTGCGGGATGCATGGGAGAGCTCCACAATGGTCATGTGCACCTCATTCTCTACAACAGCACCCTCAATCCAAGTGATATTAGTTTGTGTCATATCAATCATCCCTTCAAGTGTGTTCTAGGGTTGAAATCAAAAGCCTTCTCAAAGGTTTGATAGGCTTCTTTTTGTGATTCAGTATCAGCAGGAGGCAAGGCGATAGAAGGTACCGCATATAAATCACCTGGCTCTGAACTTGGTATGCCTTTACCTTTAAGGCGCATTTTTCGACCAGCAACAGTTCCTGCGGGGATCTTCAATTCTAAAGTGCTGCCTGCAGGAGTGGGGACGTTGACGGTAGTACCCAGTGCCGCTTCCCACGGTGCCAAAGGAATATCAATGAAGACATCTTTGCCTTCTACGCGATAAATGGCGTTAGGATGAAATTCAATTTCGAGATAGAGGTCACCAGCAGGGCCCTCGCCGACACCAGGACCACCTTGGCCAGAGAGTCGCAGATTTTGGCCAGCCTTAATGCCTTTAGGAATACTGACATCTAACTTGCGTTCTTGGGTGCTGACGTGGCCGCTCGCATCTTGCACGGGCATATGCAATGCAATAGTGCGCTTAGCTCCGTTATATGCATCAGCGAGATCAATCAAAATTTTGGCGTGATGATCTTGGCCTTTGAAATTCATGCCCTGACGAGGATTCCCGCTACGACCACCTTGGCGATGTTTTCCGCGACCGAACAGAGATTCGAAGAATTCACTCTGATCACCTTCAAAGCCACCACCATAACCTGGATGACCACCACCAAAACCGTCATCAGAATATTCAAAGCCTTCATTCCAATTTGGCGGAGGGGTAAAGTCTTGGCCGTTTTTCCAGTTCTCGCCAAAGCGATCGTAGGCTGCGCGTTTCTCAGTGTCCTTTAATACGGCATAAGCTTCGCCGATTTGCTTGAACTGCTCTTCAGCACCAGGCTCTTTATTAACATCTGGATGGAACTTGCGCGCCATCTTGCGATAGGCTGATTTAATCTCAGCTTCAGTGGCGCCACGAGCTACGCCAAGAGTTTCGTAGTAATCCCTAAATTTCATAAGCCTGTTTCAGTTCGGTTTCTGCCTGGGTTAAGCTAATAGGATTGATTCTACAGTTCTCTTAGCTCATTACACCAATTTGCCATGGAACAAATTCATAGTCTCCCAGGCCAAGAAGTTCGCTTTTGGAGGCCTCCCCGGAGGCGGTACGCAGAAATAACTCAAATATCCGTTGTCCCATTTCCTGGACGGATACCGTGCCGTCCAAAATCTCACCGCAATTGATATCCATGTCTTCAGTGAGGCGCTGATACATTGGGGTATTGGTGGCTAGTTTGATACAGGGCGCAGGCTTAGAGCCAAACATAGACCCGCGGCCGGTAGTAAAGGCAATCAGGTTGGCGCCTCCAGCAATCTGGCCGGTGGCCGATACAGGATCAAACCCCGGAGTATCCATAAATACGAAGCCTTTGGTGCTCACTGGCTCTGCATACTTATAGACTTCCATTAGAGGACCAGTGCCGCCTTTCATGGAGGATCCTAGAGATTTCTCAAAAATATTAGCGAGACCACCAATTTGATTGCCGGGACTTACTTGTCCGTTAATTTGCACATCTCTACCAACAGAGTATTCATCTTTCCACCAGCGAATTCGTTTAATGAGCTTTTCACCTACTTCTTTGCTAACAGCGCGACGGGTGAGGGTATGTTCCACGCCATAAATCTCTGGTGTTTCTGAAAGAATGCCAGTGCCACCATGACGGGACAAAATATCAATCGCTGCACCTAGTGCTGGATTGGCTGTGATTGAAGAAAAGCCATCGGAACCGCCACACTGCAAGCCAACAGTCAGGTGACTTGCTGACACTGTTTCCCGTTTTGCTTGATTAGCTGCAGGTAGAAGTGCTTTGACAGCTTCGATACCAGCCTCAATAGTTTTGCGCGTGCCACCCGATTCTTGCATGATGAAGGTGTGCAGAGTATTTCCTTCGGCCAGGTCTTCTTGCTCCATCAAGCCTTTTAGTTGATTACGCTCACAACCGAGACCCACAATCAGAGCGGCTGCTAGGTTAGGGTGACGAGCATATCCAGCCATAGTACGGCGAAGCAATTGCATTGGCTCACCACTCATTTCCATACCGCAACCGATGTCATGACTAAACGCCACGACTCCGTCTACATTGGGAAAATCTTTCAATCTTTCGGGGGTAAACCAAGCTGCAATTTTGTTCACAACGGTTGCCGAACAGTTTACTGTCGATAGAATGCCGATGAAATTACGTGTTCCTACTTTTCCATTGGGTCTGACATAGCCCTGGAAGGTAGCTCGTTGAGCTTCGGGCAACAATTGGGTCGGCTTATATTCGCTTGCATAAGCGTAGTCACGATCAAACTCGCGAAACTCAGTATTGTGACTATGCACCATCGTGCCGGGTTCGATGTCTGTATTAGCAAAGCCTACCGTCACGTTGTATTTCAGAATTGGCTCGCCCTTGAGGATCTTTTTGGTGGCAATCTTGTAGCCAGCAGGCACTTGGCTGCGACTTGTAAAATTCTCACTAGGAACTTCAGCGCCAATTCCAAGATCAACCCGGGCGACCACAATATTGTCATTAGGATGCAGGCGAATAATAGGACCGGCTAGTTTTTTTTCAGAGATTTCAATCATAGGTTTCTTTCGATTCAATAGTTTATTTATTCAGCAGTTGCGCCAGATTTCTTAACAATAGGGGCCCACTTAGCCACTTCGGACTTAATGTAGTCACCCAAATAGTTTGGGGTACTGGTGACCACTTCAAAGCCCTTGCCATTGATTTGCGCTTTGATTTCTGGATTGTTAAGCACGCTGATGAGTTGTGCATTCAGTTTATCGATAATCACTTTTGGTGTCTTTGCTGGTGCGACGATTGCGTATACAAGCTCAACTTCAAATTTAGGGATGTACTCTGAGATCGCCGGAATTTCAGGGGCGCTTGGAGAGCGTTTAAGGCTGGTAATTCCTAGTGGGATCAATTTTCCAGAACGCACATAGGGTAAAGCTGCAGGAGTACCGACAAGCGCAGTTTCAATTTGACCACCAAGTACATCAGTTAATGCTGGTGCGGCGCCCTTATAAGGCACATGCAGAATATCAGTTCCCGCTTGCGTATTAAACAGTTCACCACCTAGGTGAAGTGGTGTCCCAGCACCTGATGAGGCAAAGCTAACCTTATTAGGGTTGGCTTTCGCGTAGGCAATGAGTTCTGGAATTGTTTTGAAAGGTGCCGATGGGTTGGCTACAAATAATAGCGATGAAGATGCGACCAAGCTGACAGGAGCAAAATCTTTAACGAGGTTGTAGTTCAGTTTTTTGTAAAGCGTTTCGTTAATCGCTTGGGTGCCTACCATCATCAGAAAAAGGGTGTAGCCATCGGGTTTGGAATTGGCTGCATACTCAGCGGCAAGATTAGCGCCTGCGCCCGGCTTGTTTTCAATAATGATTGGTTGACCAAGGTTTTCGCCAAGTTTGGGAGTAAAACCTCTCGCCAAAACATCAGAAGGCCCACCCGCAGCAAATGGAACGATTAGCTTGATGGGTTGAGTAGGATAGCTCTGCGCCTGTATGCTATTGGTAAAGCCAATGCTAACTAGCGATAATGCAATAAAGATTTTTCTCATGTAATGTTCTCCGTATTCTTATTGTTTATTC
>NZ_LZFI01000010.1:0-54618 GCF_001889925.1 Polynucleobacter sp. MWH-Adler-W8
GTGGTAGCGATTCATATAGACTCATCGCCTCAATAATATCATTGGCGAGCTCTAAGCTCTTGACCTTTTGCTCCGGTGAAATAGCCAAGCCTTCTGCATAAATGAACTCCACATCGGTAATGCCGATAAAACTAAGGAAATCTTTGACGTATTTTGTTTGGGTATCTTTATCAGTTCCAAAATAGAGGCTACCCCGAGTAGCCAGAACAATCGCCTTTTTACCGGTTAGCAAACCTAAAGGACCAGTAGCTGTATATTTAAAGGTCACACCTGCTCTAGCTAAATTATCAAAGTAAGATTTAAGCTGAGATGGAATTCCAAAGTTATACATAGGCAAAGCCAGTACTACCGTATCTGCATCGCTAATCTCTTTGATTAGATCATCGGATTGACTAGCAAGCACTTTTTGCTGACTAGTACGCTGCTCAGGCGGCGTAATGAACGCGTTAAATTGCGCGCCATTTAAATGGGGTAGTGGATCCTTTGCTAAATCGCGACTCACGATTTTCACGCTGGAATACGTTTTTTTAATACGCTCAAGCAGTTTATTAGACAACTGTCGTGATTGGCTGCTATCACCTTGTATGCTGCAATTAAGACACAGTACGTTATTCATATTTAAGCCTATTTATATAGCCCTATTATGCAATAACAGTAGTGGACTTTAACGGACTCATTGGCAATCTGGCTGAAGATCAAGGGCAAATTAGACCAATGGCATGAGCCCGACACTCTCATTCGCAAGCTCTGCTAGAAATATCTGCATAACTGCTTTTGGCATAGCAGGAGAGACGCAATAACTTGCTCTTTTTCCTGTGGCTTTCTTTGCAATCAACTTTACCTTTTCTAGCTTTTTTAGATGAAAGCTTAAAGTACCTGAGTCAACATCAAACTCCTTAATGATATGTTTGGGCGCAACACCCTCATTTCCGGATTGAATAATGAACTTAAATATTTTTAATCTAATCTCAAAACCTAGTGCTTCAAAAATGGCGCAATACTTATTGATATTCATATATCCTCCAAACTAATGCAACTTAACAATCGAGTGGGTCCTACGATGAATTAATCGACTCAGAGTGTCTAAAGCTACTTTTACCCAACCATGAAGTGCTAATTGGTGCATCTTATAGAGGCTAATGTACATACATTTAGCGAATAGCCCCTCCACCATAAGGCTGCCACCAATGAGACCGCCCATCATGCTGCCGACACTGCTGTACTCACCTAGAGAAACTAGAGATCCAAAATCTCGATACGCATAAGGTTTCAGGGGCTCCTGCCTCATGATCCGATTAATTTGTTTGTAAATATGCGTTGCCTGTTGGTGCGCCGCTTGAGCGCGTGGTGGCACAATACCCCCCTTGCCATTATTTGCTTCGGGCCATGGACAGGCCGCACAATCTCCAATCGCAAAGATATTTTGGTCCAGAGTAGTTTGCAATGACGATAAGACTAACAATTGATTGACGTGATTAGTTTCTAGACCACCAATACCCTTAAGGAAATCAGGCGCCTTCACTCCGGCTGCCCAGACAATTAATTCAGCAGGTATTTCAACGCCATCTGAAAGCAATACCTTATCCGGTAACACTTTTTGCACCTTTGCGTTGGTTATGACTTCAACACCAAGATCTAGCAATAGTTTTTGAGCAGCGGTGGAAATCCGATTAGATAGTGCTGGCAATATTTTAGGGGCCGCTTCGATCAATATCACTTTTAGATCTTTTTCTGGATCAACTCTATCCATTCCAAAAGAAATGATTGCGCGAGTAGTTCTATGTAACTCTGCAGCAAGCTCAACTCCAGTTGCTCCTGCACCAATAATTGCAACTTTAAGCTGATGAGGAGCCAAAGGGTCGGACTGAGCTTGTGCTCTTAAACAGGCATTAACCAAACGTAAATGAAAGCGCTTTGCATCGGCTAGTGATTCTAGTCTTTGTGCATATTGGGCAACGCCTTCCGTCCCAAAATCGTTTGTCAAGCTACCTATGGAAATAATCAGCGTGTCATATGAAATCGTTTGTATTGGAGTTACCAATTCACCCGCTTCATCAAGAACAGGAGCAATTTGGATTTGCTTTCTTTCTCGATCAATACTGATTAGCTCGCCCAATCGAAATTTAAAATGGTGCCAATGCGCTTGAGCAATATAGTCTAACTCTTGATCGGCAAGGTCCATAGAGCCTGCAGCTACCTCATGGAGTTTTGGCTTCCAAATATGCGTTCTGTTCTTATCAACAAGAGTAATACTTGTTTTATTAGATCCTAAGTCATCGCCTAATTTGGTTGCTAACTCAAGCCCGCCTGCGCCTCCACCCACTATGACTATTCGATGTGCGCTTGACATGTGTGCTCCTAAACTTTGGCTAGCCTAAGATCAGCCGAACATTGACGGACCTTGGAGACTAATGCGGCAACATTTTCTGGCGGCGTAAATTGGCTAATGCCATGACCCAGATTAAATATATGCCCATCTAATGGACTTCCCTCTAGCACCTTTAAGGTTGATAAATCTTCAAAGCATTGCTGAACCCTTTTTTCAATCTCTTGTGGATTGGATAGAAGGATAGATGGATCAAGGTTCCCTTGTATAGCTATATGTCGGCTACTTGCATGATTAATCAGCCCACGGGCCCTAGCTAAATTGATGGTCCAGTCTATGCCCAATACATCGGCTCCTGATTTAGCAATATCACTTAACCAAATGCCCCCTCCTTTGGTAAATAAGATGATAGGTACTGGATCATATTTAGGATTACTACGGATGTCTTTAACAATCTTTGACATCGGCCCAAGAGAGTATTGCAAATAATCCTCTGAAGTTAATAAACCACCCCATGTATCAAAGATCATCACAGCCTGAGCACCTGCATCTATTTGTAGGCGCAAATATTCACTAACCGATTGAATATTGATATCTAGAATTTTCTTCAAAAGATCAGGCCGCTCATACAGCATTTTCTTGGCTAAGGAAAAGTCGCGAGAGCCTGAACCTTCAATCATGTAGCAAGCTAATGTCCAAGGACTTCCAGAAAACCCAATCAAAGGTACTTGCTGCTTACCATTTGAAGTTAGCACCTTTGCTATTGAGCTAACCGCATCAAATACATAACGTAACTCTTCCATGTTAGCCACACGTAATTGATTTACCTCACGTTCAGAGGTTAAGGGCTTAGCAAACCGAGGCCCATCGCCATTTTCAAACGATAACTCCAATCCCATGGCATCGGGAATTGTTAAGATATCTGAAAATAAAATTGCAGCGTCCAAGTCAAAACGATCGATTGGTTGCAGCGTTACTTCGGTAGCAAAATCCGGATTTTTAGCCAGATCCAAGAAACTTCCCGCCTTAGATCTAGTCTTTCGATATTCAGGCAAATATCTACCAGCCTGACGCATCAGCCAAACAGGCGTTCTATCAGTTTCGCGACAAAAACAGGCTCTGATGAATAAATCGTTTTCTAACTGAACTGCCATAAATGTTCATTAATAATTTAGCGTAATCGCTCAACATAAAAAGTGGCTTTTTCAAGCGCATCCTCAGCATCCATACCAACCATATCTGCCCCAAGATCCCCTATTAGCTCGGGGAACTGATTAAAAACAGGGCTACCGATGATGACACCTACATTGGGATTTTTAGACTTAGCTTTAATGCTCTCAATTAATTCTTTCAACTGCGGAAATTGCTCTCGAACGCTAGCTGATAAACCGACAATATCAAACCATTCGTTTGCAGCCATAGAAACAATATCTTCTTCAGTAGCAGCCAACTCACCCCATATACGCCATCCAGCCTTTGCAAAAAACTCGGAGACCATAAAGAGACCTAAATTATGTTGTGAACCAGGCAATGGAACCAACATAATGCTAGAGCCAGTTTTACCCTGCTCAGCATATTGCTGGAAAACAGGACTTAAGTCATACATTAGTTGCTTAATTCGCCAAAGCGCTATTGTGACCTCTGTAAAGCTAGATTCATCCTCTTCCCACATCTCCCCTAATTTTCTAGCAACAGGAGTTAGTAGGAGCAAGTAAATATCTTCTAACGCAGTTCCAGAAGCATGCATTTCTTTTACGTAGTCAACAGAAATACGCGCATCTTCTTGCAATACCAATTTAGTTAAATCCTCAACAGCTTTTTGATCGATGATTTGCTTAGCCGGCAATTGCGCAGGAATAGATGAATCTAGGTGCTGCTCAATAATATGGGGAAGAATGTTCCCTTCAATAGTTTTAACCAGTGATTCCAGGTACTCACCTTCTGTACAAGCTTTTTCTATTGGATGAGTATTTTTATTTTGCTGGAGAGATGATTTTGTAGGCGCATTAGATACTAAGCAATCCTCCCACATATCATTAGAGGCCTTAGTCGCTTGTTGTTGATCTAACTTGAAATCGTCACGAGTAGATTTCTTTTTAAAACCTGCAATGCTCACCAGTTTGGATAAATTCATGAACATCGCTTGATCAAGACACGGTCTCAAAAGAGTTTTTTTGAAAAAAACCGTGGCTGCCTAAGAGCCTCTTTATTGGAATAATTACTTTATAAATTGATTTAGATCAAATCACAAAGACTTATTTGTAGGTGCTTTCCCTAGAGCCCTTTGTTTCATCATATTGAGGCTCTAAACCGTAGCTCTTCGTTAGCTTCCATATGTAGTCAGGGACCATATTTTTAATTTTGTGCGGTGCAGTATTCCGTAAATGAATAACAGATTCAATTGCCTTCATCTCAATTCTTGCTTTTGCAAACTCTAGACCTCGAGGTCCAAACCTAGGCATTACCCAAGCAAATATTCCTCTTAAAAAATTCGGCATTCGTTGAAGTGGCAATCCGCCAGCCGCTAATTCCACATTCTTCATAAAACCCTTAACAGGACTTAAGCGATTGCCAGATGAAGATAAAGGCTCCAAAATTAGCTCCGCCGCAAGTAAGCTTGCTAAACCTTTTCCTTTTTCATTGCGAATAATCACCCACTGCTCACCTGTGCCCGCCATGTACCCAACTGTAATATCAGAAAGTGAATTGACATAGTCAACACAGGTCTTACAGGTTGTAGGGAAAAAATCTGCTGGCAAATTAGAGAGAGGCAGCTTTAAAAAGGGTATTTCTTGCTTTTGACCATTTTCAAAGCGAATCTCAACGTGATAGTCAGCCCTAAATTCTAGATAAGAAATCGTTTCCGGCTTATCAGAAAGCAGGCCTAAGAACTGATGAAAATGCTCAGTAGTAGTGTTATCGGAACAAGGGGAGCCAATAATCAATAATTTCTCAAAGCCAAACTCTTGTTCGAGTGCTCTGGCGGCATAGACCTGGCATGGAATACCCACCATAGCTACTTTTTTATATCCCAGATCTTTTGCCTGCTCAAGATATTGAATGATTGGGGCATAGCCCATCTTCATACCCCTGCATTGCGCCATATCCTGAGGTCTTGTCACGATTACCGGAACAGGCTTCCAGCGGTCATCAGCATCAGAGCGCATTGTAATGACAGCATCAACAACACCCTGCTCTAGCAGCACCTCACAAAGTCTCGTGATAATTCCAGTCCACTGAGCGCCTTGTAGCGGGGTCTTTAATCTAGCCCTAAACATTTCTAAATACGGTCCAAAAAAGACCTCATCAGATTTATCTGTAACGCGTTCCCTGCCGTGAACTAAGGTCTCAAATTTAGGGTAATTGGGCTGAATAAACTGACAGGCAGTTGCGCAACGTTTAGGCTGCTTAGTTCGAGATACCCCGCAATCGGTGCATAAATCACGAAATGGGGCAATCTCAATTGACTCCACTCTTTATCAGACCTTATACAAAACGCGCTAAAACTCTTTGTTTAATCTTTTCCTTAGACAGTCCATAGTTATCTAGAAGTAAATTAAGCTCACCATGCTCTACATACTCATCAGGCAGCCCTAGCAATAAGGTTTGAATATGGATATTGTTGTCTGACAGCACTTCTAAGCAAGCACCACCGGCGCCACCCTTAGTAGCGCTGTCCTCAACAAAAACTAGTCCATCGTGACTATCAGCGATTTCTATTAATAATTTGTCATCTAAAGGCTTCACAAAGCGCATATCTACCACGGTGGCATTGATTTCTTGGGCCACGGAAAGAGCGGTGTAAAGCAAGGGTCCAAAACAAATGAAAGCAATTCTTTTCTTTGGCGGTGAGGTCCTATCTATTGGACGTACTATGAGCCCCTTGCCAATAGGCAAAGTAGCTAGGGATTCACCCGCTGCTTCCAATCCGATTCCGGCACCGCGAGGATAGCGCACAGCCGCAGGACCATCATGCTTAAAAGCAGTTGTTAGCATTGCTCGGCATTCCTGCTCATTTGATGGCGTCATCAACACTAAATTTGGTAGGCAGCGTAAAAAAGCAATGTCAAATACTCCGGCATGCGTTGCCCCATCAGCACCGACCATACCAGCTCGATCAATAGCAAATACGATAGGTAAGTTCTGCAAGGTCACATCATGTATCAGCTGATCGTAGCCACGCTGCAAGAAAGTTGAATAAATCGCAACTACTGGTTTTAGTCCCTCACAAGCAATTCCAGCCGCAAATGTAACCGCATGTTGCTCTGCTATTCCTACATCGTAATATCGATCAGGAAAGCGCCTTTCAAAATCCACCAGTCCCGAGCCCTCACGCATAGCAGGAGTAATGGCAATCAAGCGTTCATCTGCCTTAGCCATATCGCATAACCACTCTCCGAATACCTGGGTATAGGCCTTCTTAGACACGGGCTTTGCCTCAATGCCCACTATCGGATCGAATGCGCTAGGGCCATGATAGGCAATAGGATCGAGCTCTGCTAATGAATATCCCTTGCCCTTTTTTGTAATAATATGAAGAAACTGAGGGCCCTCAGTTTGAGCAAGCGTTTTAACGTTTTCTAGAGTTGAAATTAATACATCTAAATTATGGCCATCTATTGGGCCGTAATAATCAAACCCAAACTCCTCAAAAATCGTTGCAGGGCCGACCATTCCCTTTGCATGACCTTCTAATCTTTTTGCAAATTCACGGATGGGTGGCGCTACAGAGAGTACTTTATCGATACCTCTTTTAGTAGCCGCATACATAGAACCAGAGATCAATTTCACTAAGTAGCGGTTTAGCGCTCCTACCGCCGGTGAAATTGACATCTCGTTATCGTTCAGAATCACAATTAGCGGTACTTTTTTATACACGCCAGCGTTATTCATCGCCTCAAAAGCCATACCAGCACTCATTGCACCATCGCCAATAATTGCTACTACATTACGTTTCTCATTTTTTGTTTTAGCAGCCACTGCCATTCCTAAGGCCGCTGAAATACTTGTAGATGAATGGGCTGTTCCAAACGCATCATATTCACTCTCACTGCGTTTAGGAAACCCTGAAATACCGCCAAACTGCCTCAGACCAGACATCGCCTCCCTGCGGCCAGTGAGTACTTTATGAGCATAGCTTTGATGACCCACATCCCAGATCAGGCGATCATAAGGGGTATCAAATACATAATGGAGTGCTATTGCGAGCTCTACTGTCCCCAGGTTTGAAGAAAGATGACCGCCCGTACTTGAAACAGAGCTCAATATAAAATTTCTAAGCTCTCTCGCTATTTGAGGGAGCTTAGAAATTTCATAGGCCCGTAATTCTTCTGGGTTTGATATGGTTTCGAGTAGGTTAGTCATTTTTAGCATAACCAACTCATTTAGAAGAATATATTTTAGAAATAATTTGTTTATATTCTTCCAGATTCGCATCGGAAGATTGCTTTAATGCATGAATTGGTGCGTGCATAAATTTATTAGCAAGTGCTATCGCCATATGTGAAAGGACAACCATGGGGTCATCACCGTTAGCAATCCTTCTACTTGCTTTTTCCAACTCAATCTTTTGATATTGCTCGCCGACGTTTTGAATTGACTTAATAATTGGTACAACGGCTCTTTTTTCTAAGGTTTCATAAAACTCCACGACACCTCTTTCGATAATCTTTTCAGCATCACCAATAGAATCCACACGATTTGCTTTCCCGGCGCTTACTATTTCACCAAGATCATCAATAGAGTAAAGATAGGCATTTTTAAGAGTCTTAATTTCGGGCTCAAAATCTCTTGGTACCGCTAAATCTATCAGAACAATGGGGCGTGATTGCCTAGCTTTAAGAGCTGTTTTAATCATTCCCATGCCAATGATTGGAAGCGAACTAGCAGTACAAGAAACAACAACATCGTATTCATGTAACTGCTTTGGTAGCTCAACTAAAGGGAATACATCTGTTCTTAAATTCTTATCGGAAAAAGTTTTAATTAACTCGCTACCCCGATCAACAGTTCTATTTGAAATTGCAATCTTTTTTGGGGCCTTACCTGCAAAGTGATTAGCGCAAAGCCCGATCATCTCCCCAGCGCCAATAAATAAAATATTGCAATCACTGACTTGTCCAAAAATACGCTCAACCAGCTTAATAGAGGCGCCCGCTATTGATATGGAGTGCGCTCCAATTTGTGTGTTGCCTCGAACAACTTTTGCCACTGAAAAAGTTTTATTAAATAAGGGCTTTAAGTAAGCTCCCAAAGTCCCAACCTGATTAGCATTTTCTATAGCTTTTTTCATTTGCCCTAGGATTTGTGTTTCTCCCAGAACCATTGAATCCAATCCACTTCCGACTCTAAAGGCGTGTTTTACAGCATCGCTTTCTTTTGCTGAATAGATGTAAGGACGTAACTCATCTTTTTGGACATTATTTTGAGCCGCCAACCATTCAAAAGCCCGATCTTCCAAATGGTTCTCGGTATATTCAACATCATTTGCTGCACAATAAATTTCCATGCGATTACATGTAGACAATATAGCTACCTCTGGTTTATGTCCCGAGCCATTTCCCTGTAAATATTTACGTAAATCGATAAGTGAGTCCTGCAAAACCTCAGGCGAGACAGCAACACTTTCTCGAATGTCGACTGGCGCTGTGTGGTGATTAACACCGAGGTTTAAGAGCTTCATGCCTGACATACTTTTAATAGGCCCCTGGGTTTAAGACCATCGTTTCCCAATTCAAGCGCATGGCGATGCTTACCCATATTAAGTATGGAACCATTAGTAATGCGGCTAACTTTCTAATCGGCCACATCACTAAAATAATCTCCAACACTGAGCCCCACAGGAAGCATGCTTCTATTAAGGACCAGTCTGGATGGTGCATCCTGAAATAGAAAACACTCCAAAGCACATTTAAAAATCCATTCAAGAAAAATAAAGTAATAATTTTATTTTTCTGAGATGAGGATGGATTGCTATTGAATGCAATCATCCAGGCGATTGCTGATAAAACAAAAATAATGGTCCAGATGACACCAAAAGCCCAATCTGGGGGTTTCCAGTCCGGCTGCTTTAATGAAAAGTACCAAGGGCCTATTTCTGTTGCAAGACCCCCCATTAATGATGTGCCAACCATCCAAATGGCAATCAGCAAAAGGTACTTATGTTGAAAGAAAATTTTCATACCTTTGCTAACCCTAGCAGATGTCCCATATCCTTAATAAAGATTCTGAAATGTGCAAGAGGTTTTTTGCGAACCAACTTTTTGTTCATATAAGACTCAAAGGTGAGTCTTTGCACATCTTTGTCCTCACACATTTTTACAAAACTCTCGCGACGTTTATCAGTTGAATACCAAAAATATTGCATGATTCCAAGCACCAGAAACGTCATACGATGCTCTTTCATAAATCTTTTTCTCGCGAGTTGTAGTTTTGCCGGGTTTTGTGTCTCTATAAATTCAGCAATAGCCTCGCCCGCTAATTGACCACCAAGCATGGCGTAATAAATCCCCTCACCAGATGCTGGCGCTACAACTCCTGCAGCATCACCAGCCAGTACAACCTGCTTTCCGTCATCCCACTTTTTTAAAGGCTTCATAGGTAGCGGTGCGCCCTCATGTCGAACTAGCTCAGCATGCTCTAATCCAATATCCTTCCTCAATTTCCCTACTGCATTACGGAGCGAAAAACCCTTATCAGCACTTCCAGTCCCAACGCTGATCGTATCGCCATGGGGGAACACCCAACCATAAAAGTCAGGAGATACCGGTTGTTGATAGAGAACATCGCATCGACTTGCGTCAAATGAGCTTGGGCTGTCCTTAGGAGTTTTAATAATCTCGTGATAAGCAAATACATAATTTGCCTCTGCGCACCCCTTAACCCCGGCACTTCTACCCACTTGGGATTTAGCACCATCGGCGCCAATAACTGATTTGGCTAAAACGCTCTTTATAGAACCATGATCGCCATCACGGGCGCCCCTAGATCGATAATGAATCCGGACATGAGAATTCTCCCTTGTCAGGGTTTCAAATAAACCATCTTCTCTTTCGGCGCCCGCATTTACGGCACGCTTTCTTAACCATTCATCAAATTGTGCTCGATCCACCATTCCTACAAAACCATTTTCAATCGGAATATCTACTGCTTTCCCGCTAGGCGAAACCATGCGTGCTGATTTTGCTCGAGCAACCAGTAATTCATCAGGAATCTGAAAATCTTTAATTAATCTGGGGGGAATAGCGCCTCCACATGGCTTAATTCTTCCCCGTTTGTCCAGCAAGAGAACTTTCATCCCCTTTAGCGCTAGAGTATGTGCAGCGGTAGCACCGGCTGGTCCACCACCAACAACTACTGCGTCATAAATCAATTCTGATGACATTGTTCACCCCGCCTTGAATTCATTAGTGGATTTGCGTTCAACCAAAGATGCCATGTAGGCAGAAGCAACAAATAAAATTGCCTCTATAAAAAATACACTTGCATAGGCCCAGGCAGGATTCGTGAATATTGAACGGGCTAGATCACTAGCGCCAGCCCCCAATAGGCCTCCAAGACCAAACGCTATTGCTTGAGCACCACCCCAAAGGCCAATTCTGACCCCCTCTTTTCCGCCACCCCCAACTACCGCCAAGCGCATCATTGATGCGATTGCCGCAATTGAAAACGCTCCATTTGCAAGACCCAAAACATACACATTGAGCTTTAGAGGCCATTCGCCTTCTAATATTCCGGCCATCACCAATCCAAACATTGCCAATGCTGATGCGAGGCAGCCATAAATCATCCATGACCTTAAAGACCCGAAGTAGCGCCTTAATCTACTTGAGCCACAAACGGCAACTAACAGCATTCCAGTTAAAACCCCGGAATGTTGAATTCCTGAAAGACTAGTCGTTTCTCCAAGCGTGTATTTGAAAATGATTCCCGCAAAAGGCTCCAAAATTAAGTCTTGGGCACTAAAAGCAAGCATCGACAAAAAGATAAAAATGGTGAATTTTTTAGTATCCGGATCGGATAGGATCTCACTAAGGGCGCTCTTGAAAGGGATTTTTTCTTTGGTCTTAGATATCTTATTTTCAAGGTCAGAGCCTTCTAGCCTGTATAGGGCTAATGATGTAAGTGCAATAGCAACTAGCGAGATGATCCCTGAAATCAGAATTACCTTTTCAGGAGCATAGGGATCTAAAAATTTCCCTGCTAATCCACTAGTCAATGCAAACCCAAAAATCATCATCAGCCAAACGGTTGTTGCTGCAGCCGCCCTACGATCGTCACTCACACCTTTTGCCAACAAGGCAAGCAATGATGTACCGCTCATACTGACACCAATGCCAATTAAGAAGAAGGCTACTATTGCAGCCAAAATTCCGATAATTAAATTAACGCCCATCAATGTCGTAGCAATAGCCGCGCCAAATCCACCCAATGCTAGCAATGCAACACCGCCGATAATCCAAGGCGTTTTCTTCGAGCCACTATCGGATTCAAAACCCATCCGCGGCCTAATAACCTGCACGAAATAATGAATAGCAACCAAAAGCCCAGGAAGGCTAGCAGGTAAAGCCAATTCAACCACCATAATGCGGTTTAGTGTTGAGGTTGTCATGACGACAATGGCACCAATTGAAGCTTGGACAAGACCCAATCGCACAATACTGAGCCATCCAAATGTAGAGTGACGAGTGACAGCTTGAGCAATTGCGATACTCATGATCCCAACTCCATGCTGTTGACTGCAAATGCTGCGACCATCATCCCCGACACTAACAATGGAACGCCAAAGCCACTATAAAAAAGTGCTTTTTGTATAGGTTTTTTGAGGAAATCAACTAACAGGAAAACCTGCCCCATCATTAATACCCCAATAACGATGGTATAACCCTGCTTATCCCAATAAGACAATAAGATCATTACCAAGATCTGCGGGATTAACATAAATGCCGCAGAAAATTGAGCTGCTCTTTTTGCTCCCAGCTGAACAGGTAATGAGCGCACGCCCATTTGTCTATCGCCCTCAATCGCCTTGAAATCATTCAGGGTCATAATGCCGTGGGCACTTGCGCTATATAAGCCTGCGAGCAATAGCGATGGCTTATTTGGAATAGATCCACCTGATAACAATGTTGCGCCTGTTATCCAAGCCAAGCCTTCATAGCTCACTCCACAAGCAAGGTTTCCAATCCAACCATTATTTTTAAATCGTATCGGTGGCATGCTGTATAGCCATGCCAAGACTAAAGCTAAAACAGTCGCTAAAAATCCAATTACACCTAAGTAGCTAGCAGCATAAAGCGAAATCAGAGACCAAATAATGGCTATATATAATCCCCAACTTCCAGGAATTCTGCCTGATGGTATTGGCCTATCTGGTTCATTGATTGCATCAACATGACGATCGTACCAGTCATTTACAGCCTGACTTGAAGCGCAAACAAGGGGGCCAGTTAAAAGTAAACCCAAGAAAAATATTGGGAGATGTTGATTGATTGTTTCACTGCCAGTGATGGAGCCGCAAGCAAACGCCCACATTGGAGGAAACCATGTGATAGGTTTCAAAAGCGTCAAAATTGCTCTAGGTTCTGGCAGATTCATGCAAATGATTTTGTCATTGACATTTTAAAGTGTCAATTAAATTTGACACTTTTATAGCCTGTTTTTACCAGTGAAAACCCTTATATATCAATGATAAAGCCAGTTTTAGGGATTTAAGCTGCCTCTAATAAGGATTTTGGTAAAGAGAAATTGACGTTCTCTTCAACACCATCCATTGCCAGTATTTTGGCCTTACAAATGACTCCTACCGCTTCAATAATTTTGGCGGTTAATGCCTCGGGAGCGGATGCGCCAGCGGTAATTCCAATATTAGCTACCCCTCTAAACCATTTATTTTGGATTTGGCTTGGTTCATCAACCAAATAAGCAGGAATATGCAAACTGCTAGCTAATTCTTGAAGTCGTTTGGAATTTGAACTATTTTGACTTCCGACAACAATAATTAAGTCGACTTGAGGTGCCATCGCCTTAACGGCATCCTGGCGATTTTGTGTTGCATAACAAATGTCTTGTCGCTTAGGCGCGTGTATCTGCGGATATCTTCGAACTAATGCAGCAGTAATCTCATGAGTCTCATCAATGGATAAAGTAGTTTGAGTTACGTAAGCCAATAAATCACTCTCACTAAATTTTAATTTGGCTACATCAGATAAGCACTCAATAAGATGAATGGATGCATCAACTTGCCCCATAGTCCCCTCTACCTCAGGATGGCCATGGTGACCAATCATAATAATTTGATAACCACGCTCTTTTAAGCGCACTACTTCAGCGTGAACCTTGGCTACCAATGGGCAAGTAGCGTCAAAAACTGTAAGTTCATGCTCATCAGCCTCAAACCTCACTGCCTTAGATACACCATGCGCACTAAATATAAGAATAGCCCCCTTAGGGACGAGAGACAAGTCGTTTACAAAAACAACTCCCCTACTTTCAAAATCTTTTACTACATAAGCATTATGAATAATTTCATGCCTTACATAGATTGGGGCACCGAATCTCTTAAGGGCTTCCTCCACGATGAGGATTGCCCTTTCGACGCCTGCACAAAATCCTCGCGGTTGGGCAAGATAAATAGTTTTAGATGAGATCATATAAATTCTCTCTAATGATTGTTCTTATAACCCCACTTCCATAACCACTCATTTGGAAATGGAAGTATGAGAAATAAATGCTCCAACAGACCAAGCCCTAATAAGGTACCCAAAAGTGCAGAAGATGTTGTTTCAAATAGGGAAGATTCAGAGGCTGCATGAGACCAGATTGGAATAAGAATAAGCAAAGACACGAGAATAGAGAAAGGCATCAATAAATTCATAGCCCTACGTCTAAAGTATGTAATTAGATATTTCAAATGCTGAGGCAAAAATGCTTCATTAAAATTCAAGACTCCCAAAAAGATATTTACCTTAGTGCTTTGCCTCATCCCCCACAAAATAACGTAGGTCCAAAAGCCAGTTTGATTGGCGGAGTCAAGATTAATCAAAAATAGAGCGAGACCCAAACCCAATAAAGTTAATTCGTGATAATTGATCGTTTGAAATGCATACCAGGCACGTCGTAAGCCTCCTGAATCCTTTGGGCAATCTGATCGCCGTGATCCTGTGATGTAGCCGAGTAAAAATGCAAGCTCTTGCCACCCCCAAATAATAATGGCACATGTAAATGAACAATAAGCGCCGGCAATAGTTGCTTCCCGACTAGATATTTGTAGGCCCCAAAATGCAAAAATCAGGGTCACAATCGAAATAACAAATATTGCTTTGTAAAAGCGTCTTGGAAGGCTATTAATTTTTAAAATAAGTCCTGTACTAAACCACCATATAAAAATGGTAAAAATTAAAGGACTTATCCAAAAATACATGAGTAGTTACCAAACAGGGGCAAGACGAATGTCTTGAGGAAGCTCATTTGGAACAACAGGCATGGTATAAATTTTCACAAATGTAACCATTGCGCAGGCTGCTAGGTATCCACGCTTGATTAGGGACAAAGGCCCTCCTATTAGCTTTAACTCCTCAACCTCATCGGAAATCCTTCTTAATTTGTCGAATCCTTCCCAGAGTCGTGGATTGTCTAAATCAATAGTGAAAGGAAATACTTGCTTAGTAATATCTGAAGTAATTTGCAATACTTTACGGTCATAGTCTGATGGGGAAACACCGAGCGCCTTATGAAACTCTGGACGGGAATGATCTCTAACATACATCGTGGCATATACCGCCAATAAGAAGAAACGAATCCAGAGCTTATTAACACCACTTAGCAGATTTGGGTTTGAGCGCATCAATAAAGCAAATGCTTCGCCATGGCGAAACTCGTCGTTACACCACTTTTCAAACCAGAGAAATATTGGATGAAAACGTAATTCAGGCTTGTTTTGAATTATTCGGTAAATCGTAATATATCTTGCATATCCGATCTTTTCCGATAGGTAGGTTGCATAGAAAATAAATTTCGGCTTAAAGAAGGTGTATTTTTTAGTTCTTGCCAAGAAACCCAAATCTACGCCAATACCAAAATCCTTCAGCCATTGGTTAATAAATCCAGCATGCCTACTTTCATCTCGAGCCATATAAGAAAAAAGGCTTTTAAGATCTGGATTGTTAATCGATTTTTTAATCTCAGAATAAAGAACACAACCTGAAAATTCGGATGTAATCGAGCTAATTAAGAAATCTAAAAATTCCTGATATAGGCCATCTGGCAAATGCGAATAATCCTTGGACATATCTTCAGGACGTTGAAAATGCGCCTGATTAATATCCTGATCAAATTCTTGCATTAATTTATCCCATTCAGGCTTTACAGAAGAAATGTCAAATCGATCCATTTCATCAAAATCAGTTGTATAAAAGCGTGGGCTAAGAATGGTATTTTCCAAAGCCCTATCAGTTGATTCATTAATTGGACGAACAGAATCCATGCTGGTAGTGGATGCGCTCATGCCTTTACTCCTTCATGCATAATTAATGGGCTAATTTCTTGCTTCACATTTGGCCTTGGGTATCTTTTGGCTTTACTGAATCGAGTTGTAGAAAAACTGACCTCGTACAACATAGTAATTTCTAGCCTTGCAGTAAGGTAGACCCACAGGCGCGAAAAAATCCCAGCCTTGGAAACCGTCGCCGTTCTGCTGTAGCTGAGAATTTCTCCATATTCAATATCTACGATTGGGTTATGTACTAAAACTGCATCGCCTGGCCCCACCTTGACACCATTAAGATCAACGTGTGCATACAAAAATTCAGATGTGTTGGACATATCAATATGACAATTCACTAACTGTTTTGACATCTCTACCTCGGACTATTTAAAAATGCAGCAAACTCAGCCGCATTATCTTTTCCAAATGACTCTAAATCAATTCGATTCTGAGTAGCCGGATCTACTAAAGTTAGCCTACCGTCAGAGTGACTAATCAATAAAAAAGCTTCATCACTTGTAATTTGACGAATGCGGCGTTCACGCGCCATTGCCCTGAGAATCCCCCTCACAAATCCGGCCTGCCCTGTTACTTGCGCAATTACCTCCCCATTATTAGCAGAAATGACCCCAACCGATCCATCCGGTAGATCCCTAAAATAGAGATCTTTTTGAACCAATACACTAGCGTCTGCCTGGCGCTCTAAGGCTCCAGCCTTCATAAAACTACCCACACCAATAACCACCATCACCAAAGCAGCGAAAATTACTAATCCAATGTAATTTTGTATGCGTGCAGTAGTCATCTGAAGAATCATGCTGTTTCAACCCCTGTGAAATGACGCTTTGACTCATCTGATGCGTTATTGCTGATCTGAACAGAACGCGAAATCATATTATTTTGCAAAGACCAGGCATTAACCAGAATTTGTGCAACTTCAGCACAATTCTTGATACACCTTAAGCTAGGTTGTGGAACAGCCCATTTAGTCGGTCTTGAATGGGGCCAAAGATGAAAAATAGCGATCTTAGTCCCCTTATTTAACTTCATGTAGATATCGCCACAACCATCTTTAGCAAGCCCGCAATCGGCTGACTCGATCTGTTTAAGTGGAAAGTTAAAAGTCATATTGAGCACAATCCCAATCCGCATCACCACCCTTTTATTAGTGATCGTATACACAGCTGTAGATGCCATGAGGTAGCCTAATAAGCCAATTAAGCCAAGTCCCAAACTTGAAAAAATAATTATTTGCAATATTGAGAGAAGCATGGGGTATAGGGCTTCACTATCTAGCACGCCACTAATAACTCGATAGGCTAGCAATAACCCAAAATATAGGACAAGTCCCTTCATATGAAAAACTTTTAGTAATAAAGTTTTCAGATCTGGAGAGCCTTGCCATAATACTTTCTCCCCTTCCGGCAGCTTTTCTGGAAGCCCTAGTTCCGGCTCAAACTCATGCTCCGGACTGCTGTGGATATTCAAACTCATATCAGCGGTTCCTGACGACCTGGAGTGGCATATAAAGTGCCCGCACCAAAGTAGGCCATGATTTTTTCTTCCTCTAGCAGAGTAACTTCTTCAGGATGCTTAGTCTTAGGGACCTGATTAAATTGACCGGCAAGAATTGACTGAACTTTGATGTCCCTCTTTCCTATCCGTGAAAAATTGATTGGTAGCAGCGTCCTATTGCCAGCAACATCTACCTCTAGATAGCGAATCAACATTTCCATATGATCTACCCAGACATCCGTTACAGTTCCGGCTTTTTGGCCATCTGCCCCAATAACGCTTAAGCCAATTGGGTTGGTATCAATCTTAGATATTGAAATTTCGTGTAATTTTCGCAATGGACGGATACGCGCGTGGCCCTCTAGATCATAATCAACATGATCAGCTCTATTGGCATATGAACCAGGACCGACACCGGCCAGGAGAGGGTTTCCAACTGGTGCTAAGGGTGCACCATTCCATGGATGAATAGGCACTGCTGAAACTTTTTCAGTATCAGGAGGACTTGCCAATGGGGCTAGATAAGTCTCGCCAAATTCTGTAACAAACTTTTTAATACGTGGCATACCAAGAATTCCATACTCGCGACGAATCTTTCCAAAACGCTCCGTCTCCAATGGAAATCCTTCTCTTTTGCTTTCCAATGTTAGATAGACAACCAATCCAACAAAGAAAAACAAAAAAAGATAAACCACAACTTGAGCTACATCAACATATTGTGTAATTGCACCTGTACCCATTTTTCTCTCCTTCTTTAAAAAAACTAGCCTGGAAAATCAGCTAGACCAAACTTACTCATTTTTGAACCAACCTTATTGGATCCTTTGTTGACTAATGGACCTAAAGCAACCAAAGTAATAAATAACAAATAAATTTCAATGTGATAGACGAAGCTATATCCAGTTGCAGGGCTTATTAGGGCAGATCCAATAACTCCATTCATTGCCAGATCGGCTACTACATCGCGCACCACACCACCCAATGACATGCCAATACCGGAACATGTTGCTGTAACAGCCCCCCAAGCGCCTATTACCATTCCACTCATATTTTCTTTATCCATACTCATTGCAATGGTCAGCGTACTGACCGCAAATAAGCCGCCACTAAAGCCGATCAACAAAGCCCCTGCCCTGAATAAATTTGGCGAATCCATAGGTTCAGAAAAAATGACTAATGTGAATGCAATCAAACCTAGCAATAGACCAACAGAAGCTATTCTGTATGCGTTATATCCTCGACTTAACCAACGCGCAGAAAGAGAAAATGCTGCTAATGATCCACAAGCAATTAAAGCAGTTAGGAAACTTGTTGCAGATACATCAAGCTTTAAGATTTCACCGCCATAAGGCTCCAAAATGATGTCTTGCATGCTAAAAGCAGTGGTACCAAGCCCCAACATAATTAAAAAACGGCGTACATTGGGTGCTTTAATAAAGTCTTGCCAACTTTGGCTAAATTTAGGCTGCGGAATGGAGGGGGATGTATTTTTTGGTTGCCTTGCCTCTTGCTTCCAAAGCGCGGATATGTTTAGCAACAAGGTAACTAAAGCTACACCCTGAATTACTTTAACAAGTTGTAATGGGCTAAACGGCTTCAAAAATATACTAAATAAAATTCCACTTACTACCATGCCCACTAGCAACATCACATACATCATTGCTACTACTCGGGGTCTATTTTTTTCATCGGCTAAATCCGTCGCAAGAGCCAAACCAGCTGTTTGAGTTGTCTGCATCCCAGCACCAACTAACAGGAAAGCAAATCCGGCTCCTAGATAACTAAACCAAATCGGCCAATGCGTATCCCCAGAGAGAATGATTAAGGCAAAAGGCATGATGGCAAGACCGCCAAATTGCAGCCAAGTGCCAATCCAAATGTAAGGAACTCTTCTCCAACCCAAAATTGACCGATGAACATCAGACTTATGGCCAATAAGAGCTCTAAATGGGGCAAAAATCAACGGGAGCGCTACCATCAATGCAACCAACCATGCCTCCATTCCCAACTCAACAATCATGACACGATTCAAGGTTCCAACCAATAATGAGGTGGCCATGCCAACTGAAACTTGGAACAATGAAAGTCGTAAGAGTCGGCTCAAAGGCAAATTAGGAGTAGCTACATCAGCAAAAGGCAAAAACCGAGGGTCTATCCTCATCCATGTCTTAGCCATCCTTGATAACTTAATCATGATTTTTTTGTAACTCCATCAGTTGCGACTTATAAAAACCACTAGATACCAAATCAGTAAAAGGGGTTCCCCAATCAACAAACCAAGGAGATTGAGAGATAAGCTTATGAAGCTTTTGGTGGCTTATAGGCTCAATGAAAGGAGCCCGGTTCTTTCTTGGAAACAGGCGGCCAACTCGAATCATGACCTCTAACGGTAGGGTGCTCGGCGCAAATGTAAATAAGATCCTGTCTTTAACACGAGGTGATAACTTCTCCAGGACTACCAGCATGTCGGCAGCACAATAGTGAATCATTGAATCCATCCCTACTACATAATCAAATTCACCTAAAGCCTCATCCAGCATATCGCCAGCATGAAACTCTATATTTTGGCGATCGAACTCAGGAATTCTATCTTTAGCTAATTTAATGAGCTTAGGAGATAAATCAACGGCTGTTACTTTTGCCCCTTTTTTTGCCAACTCAAGTGCTAAAGCTCCGGTGCCACATCCCGCGTCAAGGACTCTTTTTCCATGAAGGTTTTCTGGCAATCGACCAATGATGCTATTGCGCATTTGATCTCGACCCGCTCTCACAGTAGCCCGAATTCCGCTTACTGGTGCATCCGATGTTAGTTTCGCCCAGGCGTCGAGAGCTGTTCGATCAAAATAATCTTGCAACTTACCCCGTCTACTTAAATATGAAATAGCATCCATGATTAATCAAATCCTAGTAGGTCAAAAATTTCACGATCTTTGAGTGATTCCATGATTAAGGGGTCATCATCTAACAGTAAGCTAGCTGCCAAGCGAAGATATTCCTCCTTAACCTTCTCGATTTCTGGCGTAGACTCCATCTCAAAAATGGTGCACTTCTTTAAGCGACTTTTACGTATAGCATCTAAGTCAGGAAAGTGGGCCATCTTCTTCAAGCCGACACGATCATTAAATTTATCAATTTGATCTGTGTCTTGACTGCGGTTTGCAATTACGCCACCTAGCCTTACGTTGTAATTTTTAGCCTTTGCACTAATTGCCTGAACAATTCGATTCATTGCAAAAATAGAATCAAAATCATTTGCAGCGACAATTAAGGCGCGATCAGCATGTTGCAAAGGAGCAGCAAATCCACCGCAAACTACATCACCCAAAACGTCAAAGATCACAATATCCGTATCTTCAAGTAAATGGTGTTCTTTTAATAATTTGACGGTTTGACCAACGACGTATCCACCGCATCCTGTTCCTGCAGGAGGTCCACCCGCCTCCACGCACATAACCCCATTAAATCCCTCGTAAACAAAATCTTCGATCCTTAATTCTTCAGAGTGAAAATCAACCGACTCTAAAATATCAATCACTGTCGGAACGAGTTTTTTAGTCAAAGTAAAAGTAGAGTCATGCTTAGGATCACAACCAATCTGTATTACTCGCTTGCCTAACAAAGAGAAAGCTGCAGATAAGTTTGAGGATGTTGTACTTTTACCTATTCCCCCTTTGCCATAAATAGCAAATACCTTTGCATTGCCGATCTTTTCATTAGGGTCAAGGTGTACCTGCAAGCTACCCTCACCATCTAATGGCTTAGTTTTAGTACCGATGGATGAAACTGGGACACTAACTGTGTTCATTAAATGGGTACTCCTTCATAGACACCTTCAAGTCGATCTTCAAAATCATTGGCTACACGACGTAATGTTTCCAATACGGATGGTTCAGGCTTCCAATAGTTTCTTTCGGAAGCCTCTAATAAACGACTTGCAACCTTTGCAGATGAAGCTGGGTTTAAACTCATTAAACGCTCGCGCATCTCAGGATCTAGGATGAATGTTTGGGTTAAATGCTGGTACACCCAGGGCTCGACTTGGCCAGTAGTAGCTGACCAACCAACAGTATTAGTTAAGTGACTCTCTAGTTGACGAACGCCTTCATAGCCGTGCTTTAACATTCCTTCGTACCACTTTGGATTTAACATGCGTGAGCGGGTTTCAAGAGAAACTTGCTCATTTAGAGTTCTCACTACTGCGTCACCCTTAGTTTGGTCGCCTATATATACTGGAGCCGCTTTTCCGCCCTTGGCTCTGCGAACTGCCCTGCTAACACCACCTAAGGTATCAAAATAAGTATCAATAGTAGTAACGCCCAACTCGATTGAATCTAAATTTTGATAAGCTAATTCAACATCTGCAAGGATATTATTGAGTAGTTCTGACTGCAATACAGGAGTCCCGGATCTTCCGTACGCAAAGCTTTTGCGGCGTGTATATGTCTCCGCTAATTCGTTTTCGTCTTGCCATAATCCATTGTCAATCATCATGTTGACATTAGCGCCGTAAGCACTTTCAGCATTACCGAAAACACGCAATGATGCAGTTTCGAGATCGCATTGATGCAATGCTTGATACGAAAGTGCATGTTTACGAATAAAATTTTGCTCCAATGGTTCGTCAGCCGATGCAGCTAAATAGGCAGCTTCTGCAAGAATCCGAATCTGTAATGGCATCAAGTCTCTAAAAATTCCAGAAATCGATACCATGACGTCTATTCTTGGACGCCCCAACTCTTCCAAGGAAATTAATTGGGCTCCCGCTAGCCGACCAAAACTATCAAAACGGGGTAAGGCGCCCATCAAAGCAAATATTTGTGCGATGGGACCGCCCTCAGTTTTTAAGTTGTCAGTACCCCATAAAACCATAGCAATCGACTCTGGCAAAGGATTTCCATCAGCCTGATAACGCTCCAGAAGCTTGCTTGCCTGATATTGACCGTCTTTCATAGCGAACTTACTAGGAATACGAAATGGATCAAAGCCGTGAACATTACGACCAGTAGGTAAGACTTGTGGGTTTCGAAGAACATCCCCGCCAGGGGCTGGTCTGATGTAACGACCATCCAAGGCTTTTAAAATACCCTGCATTTCACTATCAGATTGAAGCTCACGATACATTGTTAATACTTGGTTTATTTCGGTCCTTAGGCTCTCACTAAGTCTTAAATTTTGGTTTTTTGCGAATAGCTCAATCCCGCCACCTTGAACCAACTCAGCTAAAGCTTCTTTATTAATATTCTGTAGCTCACCATCTTGAACTGATAAGTAACTAAGTAGCATCTCAATACTTTGCTCAAAATTTACAGGCGCCCCTAAAATATGTAATCCATAAGGAATCAGTGCGTACTCTAATTCAAGAATCTGCTCACTCAGGTGCAAAACAATTGCATTGACTTTATTGGCGTCTAAATTTTTCCATAAGGGCTCAGCTACTTCAAACTCCAAACTCACTGCTTGCGCTTGCAATGAATCCAATAGCTCGATTTGATTGGGATCCCATGACGTATCTTTAGCCGTTGGAGCTAATTTGCGCCAATGTTCAACCGCTTCCTTAAACTCAAGCAGGCCCTGATACAAGCCAGCCTGAGATACAGGTGGAGTCAAATAGCTAATTAACGTTGCTCCAGCTCGTCTTTTAGCAATCGCACCCTCGGAAGGATTGTTTGATGCATAAATGTATAGATTTGGTAAATCATGAATTAGACGGTCTGGCCAGCAAGCGCCGGACATACCCGATTGCTTACCAGGCATAAATTCAAGTGCACCATGCGTGCCAAAATGAAGCACAGCGGATGCTGCAAAGTCTTCTCGAATATAGCGATAGAACATTGAAAAAGCATGGGTAGGAGCAAATCCTTTTTCATACAACAAGCGCATAGGATCGCCTTCATACCCAAATCCAGGCTGTAGTGCTACAAAAATATTTCCAAACTGTTTTCCAAGAATAAAAATTGAGGCTCCGTTCGTTAGAAAAGTACCTGGTGCAGGACCCCATTGGGATTCAATCTCTTTTAGCCAAGGCTCACGTTTGATGTAGTCGTTTGCGTCAACTTGCGTATGTACATTTGCATCGGTACCAAATTCTTTAGAATTCCCCGCCAGTATTTGATTCCTAAACTCATCTACTGAATTCGGTACATCAACTGTGTATCCCTCTGCCTTAAGGCTATTTAATGTATTGAAGACTGACTCAAATACACTTAGGTGTGCCGCCGTTCCTACCCTGCCAGCATTTGGAGGAAAGTTAAACATGACTAGCGCAACTTTTCTATTGGCCATCTCTGATTTACGCAAAGCGACCAACTTACTTACTCTTGCAGCCAACATTGCAGTTCGTTCTACACAAGTGTGCATGTCATGCCGATTGATGCTGGCCTCAAATACACAGCCTTTATGACAGCCCTTGCATTGCACATCAGCATCACCTGCGCGACCACCAAATACCATAGGCACAATCGCACCATCTAATTCTGGTATGGCAATCATCAGGGTATTTTCAACTGGGAGTAATCCGCGATCAGAGCTACCCCATTCATTTAATGTCTGGAACTCCAGTGGCTGTGCTGCAAGGTAAGGCACATCAAGAGATGCTAATACTTCTTCAGCTGCTTTTGCATCGTTATATGCTGGACCGCCAACCAATGAAAATCCAGTTAAAGAAACTACTGCATCAACTATATTTTTTCCATTTTGGTAGAAAAATTGATCTATCGCAGGTCTTGCATCAAGACCAACAGCAAAGATTGGTAGAACCTGTAAACCCTGAGCTTCTAGCGAAGCAATCACTGAGTCATAATGCAAAGTATTGCCAGCCAAGATATAAGATCTCAGCAAAAGCAGTCCAACCCGACCTTTGGATTTCTTATCAGAAACCAATTTAGGTAAATCATCAATAGACTCACTCATACGGCCTTTGAGCCGTGGATGATAAATACCGTTATCAGGATAAATGACTGGCTCAATAAGCTTTTCTTTAGTCCTTAAAACTTGTCTCTCACCGGCGGCATAACGATTAACTAAATTGGTCACCATATGGAAGAGGTTTTCCTCGGAGCCACCCAACCAATATTGCAATGTCAAGAAATAGGCTCTGACGTCTTGTGCGTTACCTGGAATAAATCGAAGAATTTTTGGCAAACGACGCAGCATTCGCATTTGTGCTGCACCACCAGTTTGAGCCTTCTCTTTATTTCCGCGCAAACGCTTTAATAAAGCCATCAATCCAGTCGCCGGCTTACCCATATCGAACCCGCCCATACGAGTGAGGGAAACCACTTCACCTGCTGACATTGCACAAATCATGGCATCGCAATGATCACGGCGAGCTTTTAAGGCCTCAATTACAGGCTTGTAGTGATCTTCCATGAACAGCATCGTCACAATCAGAATGTCAGCTGCCTCGATATCGTGAATGCAGCTATCAAGCGCTTTGCTATCGACCGTCCAAGCTGAAGCAGCGTGAATAGATAATTCCAGTCCTGGAATTTTCTTTTTAAGTGCATAACGAGCCCTCTCGGTCGCGCTAGATAGGTGCGTATCCATCGTGATAATTGCAACTCTCATCGGAATATGCTTATCTACCATAGTGAGCCTTTGCATCGTAGAGGGTTTCAATGGTGATGTGACTAATACCATGCTCAACTGCAAATTTTTCAGTATTACGACGCGCCTTCCCTCTGACAAAAAATGGAATCTTTCCCAACTCTTTTTCAGCATCGGCAGCCCACAAACTATCAACAGAGCTAGATATTGCCTCTCCTGCATTAATCTTGATGGGAGATGGACTTGCTACAGAAATCTGTGAGGTCTTTGCCTGGCTAGATTCGGGTGGGGCTGCATGCCCTAAATGAGAAGGCGCAGCTTTTGCACTAAATTCAAAATCATCCCGAAACATCATGATCAGATGCTCTTCAAGCCCCATCATCAGAGGATGAATCCAGGTATCAAATAAGACATTGGCACCCTCAAAGCCCATCTGAGGAGAATAGCGCGCAGGGAAGTCTTGTACATGCACTGGCGCAGAAATTACTGCGCAAGGAATGCCTAATCTCTTAGCGATATGGCGCTCCATCTGAGTACCTAAAACTAGATCTGGAGCTAATTCAGATACTTTTTGCTCGACCCCTAAATAATCATCAGTAATTAGCGCTTCAACATCGTACAGTTTTGCTGCTTCGCGTACTTCACGAGCAAATTCACGGCTATATGTTCCTAAACCGACTACCTTAAAACCAATTTCTTCTGCGGCCACCTTGGCTGCAGCGATAACGTGACTTGCATCACCAAAAATAAATACCCGTTTATCAGTTAAATAAGTAGAGTCAACTGATTTTGCATACCAGTGTGCCCGCTCCTCTTGATTTGCTAAGGTGGACTCAGGATTGAGATTGGCGAGCCGTGCTACCTCCTCAATAAATGCCTTAGTCGCTTTAGTACCAATTGGAATAATCTTTGTAAATGGCTGTCCAAAGGTTTTATTCAACCAAGTGCAAGTCAGCTGACTAATCTCAGGATAGAGTGATACATTGAAATCAGCCGCCGGGATCTTGGCCAGATCAGATACAGATGCATTTAAAGGGGCTACCACCCTTACTTCAATGCCCATAGATTCCAATAAGCCCCGAATCTCCTGTACATCATCACGATTTCTGAACCCTAAGGCTGTTGGTCCCAAAATATTGCAAGTAGGTTTCTGACCTTCTTGCTTACTAGCAATGCGATTCTCTTGATACTGTTGTGCTGAAATGGATTTATCTACAGCTACCAAACCACGAACAATGTGATATAAAGTTTCTGAGGCGCCCCAGTTTTCCTTTTTCTGATACGAAGGTAGCTCTAGAGGAATCACAGGGATTGGCAGAGTAAGTGCTCTAGCTAGACCACCTGGGTCATCCTGAATTAACTCAGCAGTACAAGATGCTCCAACAATCATCGCCTTAGGTTTAAAACGCTGATATGCGTTATTCACAGAATCCTGAAATAGCTGGGCGGTATCCCCTCCTAGATCCCTTGCCTGAAAGGTCGTATAGGTAACTGGAGGACGCTTACGAGACCTGCCAATCATCGTAAATAGTAAATCTGCGTAAGTATCTCCCTGGGGAGAATGCAAAACATAATGTAAGTCGGTCATTGATGCAGCAATTCGCATTGCACCAATATGTGGAGGCCCTTCATAAGTCCAGAGTGTTAGTTGCATGGACCTATTCCTTATGCCACTAACTTCATACTGCGATTTAAAGGACGTGCGAAAAGCTCTGCCAAATCAGCAGCTTGCTCATAGCCATGCACGGGACTAAATACCAGCTCAATAGACCACTTTGTAGTGATTCCCTCTGCTTCTAGGGGATTTGCCAGCCCAAGGCCGCAAACCACAATATCGGGTTGATCGGCGCGACAACGATCTAATTGGCGCTCAAGATCCTGCCCCTCTACAATTTTTGAGCCCTCTGGCAATAAATCTAGCTCGCACTCTAAATGCTGCTTGTGAAGGTAAGGCGTACCAATTTCAAGCACCCTCATACCGCACTCACGAGATAAAAATCGTGCCAAAGGAATTTCTAATTGCGAGTCCGGGAAAAAAGAAATGGTCTTGTTTTCCAGTGCCGGAAGATAGCGTGCCAAACTTTTTTTTGCCCGCTCAATTTTTCCCTGAGTTACACCTTCAAAATGTTCTGATGTAATTCCCCACAAATGAGCGGCTGCTTTTAGCCAGGCGGTAGTTCCTTCAATTCCAAAAGGAAAAGGTGCTGCGATTCTTTTTGCACCACGTTCCTCAATCAATCTAGCTGTCTCAGCTAAGAATGGCTGAGCCAATAAGTATTGTGTATTACCGTGTATTTCAATTGACTGTTGAGAGTTTTTTGGCGGGAAAAAGGAAACATTTTCAATGCCAAGCTCAGTAAAAAGTCGTTTGAATTGATCTTCAACCACGTCTGGCAAGCAACCTACGATTAATAGATTTTTGTCTTTTTCCGCTACCTGTTTAGGGGTATCGTTAATGAGTGAAGCTAAGCAAGCATCCTCACCCTGTGTAAAAGTTGTCTCAATTCCACTGCCGGAGTAACTTAATATGCGGCATTTGCTGACAAATTCCTTACTCAATCGCTGAGCAGCGCGAGATAGATCTAATTTAATCACCTCCGATGGACAAGAGCCAACTAAAAAAAGCATCTTAATGTCGGGGCGCCTAGCCAGTAAGGCCTTCACAACGCGATCTAACTCCTCGTGCGCATCTGCCAAACCCGCTAGATCACGATCATCAATAATGGCCGTAGCAAAACGGGGCTCGGCAAAAATCATTACGCCAGCCGCAGACTGTACTAAGTGTGCGCAAGTACGAGAACCGACAACTAAGAAGAAAGCATCTTGAATCTTACGATGCAGCCAAATAATTCCTGTCAGACCACAAAACACCTCTCTTTGACCACGTTCTTTATAAATAGGAATACTTTTCCCTGATTTATTCAAATGGTCTTGGGGCAATTCAACAATGGCATTCATGCAACCACCCCATTGCTCACTTGTAGGCGGGCCATCCTGAGCTTATAAATAAATTGCCCAGCATTAACAAAGTAGGAGGTATATGCGGCTAATGCGAGATACATTAAGCCCTCTTTACCCATTCCCCCAACGATGAGGAAATAAAGATACAAAGTATGCAAAGAGATCACGAGCATACTAAATACGTCTTCCCAAAAGAAGCTCTCGGCAAAGAGATATTTACCAAATACAACCTTCTCCCAAATACTTCCAGTCAACATGATCAAATAGAGGAAGATTGTTTTGACTATCACAGAGATAGTTGCCATTTCATACCCCTCACCACCAATGAGGTATCGCAAGACTAAAGTGAGACTAATCAAACAAACTAAAAATTGAATTGGTGCCAAGATTCCCTGAACCAAGGTCCACACAGTTGCATCGCGTTTTGCACGCTGCTCTTGGCTGTAAAGTGGCTTACTAATCTTCATTTTTTGGCGCTGTCTTATTGGCTTTGTGTAAACAAAACTTTACGCCAAATACGCCTTACTAGAACTAGTACTTACCCCTATTTAGGTAGGTAATAACCCTTAAATATCAAAAATAATTGCATTATTAAGGACATAAATGTAATATTTATTTTACATATAAGTAACGTTGATAAGCAACTTTTATCCTCGGGAGCATTGATGGACACCTTAGTCAAAAAAGAACTCATCAGGGAAGTTTTCAGCACTCAATTACCCAGGCTAATTGAAGAGATTGAACGCAAGGTTGATAAGTCAACCCTTAACCCACCATCCAATGAAAGCTGGATTCAAACTCCAGCAGCTCAACATAAAAACCAAAAAGCGTTAAACGAAGAGCAGGTATGCAAAATTACTGAGTTATTACTTGATACAGAAGAAGGCGCATTCGAGCTTGCAATCACCGTATTAAAAACTCATGGAGCATCAATTAACTATATTGTTTTAGAGCTTATTCCCGAAATCGCCAAGAAGCTGGGGAAGCAATGGGAGGAAGATACATTAAGTTTTGCCGAGGTATCCATTGGGGTTGGAAAGCTAGAGCGCGCAATACATAAGCTTGATTACTTATTCCAAGCTACTCAATTAGAAAAGCGACAGGACAAATCAATTCTGATCTCTCTCTTTCCGGACTCGCAGCACTCTCTTGGAACATTAATCTTATCTAACTTCTTTACCTATTCTGGCTGGCAGGTTTATCGGCCAGCTAATAATGGACTGAATGCAATAATTCATGAAATTGAATCAAAACATCACCATGTATTAGGAATATCTATTTCTACTTATGAGCAACTTCAGGAGCTTCCAAGCTTAATTAAGTTACTCAAGGGAAAATCTAATAACCCTCAAATCCTTGTTCTAATTGGAGGTCCGCTCTATAATAAATCTCCTGAAAAGTTTAATCATATTCAGGCAGATGTCAAAGCTTTTACTCCTGAAGAATCTGTGCAAAAGTTAGATCAGCATCTCAGCCTAATAGAAAATAACACTTAGATGCATAAGTAGAAAAAATATTGTGACCAAAATTGTGAATTTAGCCACACCCGAACTAAATACATTAAATGTAAATCAAGCAGCTTCTCTGCTTGCGTATTCTGTAGATCTCGTTTTAGTCATCAATCAGTCTGGAATGATTGAGAAAGTCATCGACGGCTCAAAACCAGTTCATACCAAGACACAGTCATTGCTTGGGAAAAAATGGATAGACACTGTTGCGATTGATAGCCAGCCGAAGGTAAACGCACTACTTAAAACAACTAGCAATAGTGAAGAGCAGAATTGGCGTCAAGTAAATCAAGAGATGGGTGACTCTTCTTCTATCCCCATTCAATTTAGTACGCTCTTTTTTCAGCAACAAAATAAGCTAATTGCAATCGGAAAAGATCTTAGCGGTCTATCTGCCCTTCAGCAAAAATTAGTTCAATCTCAACAAGAAATTGAGCGGGACTATGCAAGTCTTCATGCAATAGAAAATCGATACTTACAATTATTTAATAGCATTGATCAGGCCTATTTAATTATTGATAGCTTGACTCTGAAAATTTTAGAAGTAAATAAATCCGCCGGGTTTTTAGTAGGTGATCTTAAAAAGATTCAGGGCAAGCTATTTACCAATCTTTTCCCAGTAAAGGATCATGTCGCTATACAAGAATACCTTACTGGATCTAAGTCGGGGATCATGCAATCCTCTATTCATTCGACCCTAGAGAACCTTCAGGAAGATGTAGAAATTTCCAGCGTACTTTTACGCGAAGGTAATCACAATATCTGCCTAGTTACGGTAAAGCCTAAAGCTAACGGCATTCAAGTTGGTAATGCAAGCGATCAAAGCGTCCTGGTATCACAAGCAATCGAAGATTTCCAAGATGGCTTCATCATTTGCAGTACAAATGGCGTTATTTTGACCGCGAATAACGCTTTTCTTTCGATGTCACAAACTACTCAGAAAGATAATATTCTTGGCAAGTCTTTTGAGCTATGGCTTGGTAGAGCAAGTATTGATTTAAAAATTATTCTCGGGACCGTACGTGAGTACGGAGTAATTAAAGACTATGCAAGCACCATCACTACTGATGATGGCAGCTCACCGATAAATGTTGTCATATCGGCAACAAATTTCAATGCTGGAAAATTGTCAGCTGTAGCCATTGGCATTCATCAAATATCAAAAACTTCTCGTGAACCAGCAAGCAAATCAGATAACTTGGGCAAGAATGCAAAAGAGCTTACCCAATTAGTTGGCAAAGTTCCGCTTAAGCAAATTGTCACTGAAACAACAGACATTATTGAAAAACTTTGTATCCTTGCAGCCCTCGATCTCACCATGTCTAACAGGGCCTCAGCTGCCGAGCTACTGGGATTATCACGCCAAGGTCTCTATATCAAAATGAGACGTTTTGGTATTGTCGATAACAACGCTAGCGATGATTTAGATTCATAAGGCCTCATGAGCGAACAGACGGCAGTATTGGTTTTAATAGATATTGCGTCTGGATCTAGGTTGTGGGGGTTTAGTCGCTATATTTTTGGTAAATTGCCATTCAGGAATATTCCCGGCCTCCTTTTTTGTAAGATTTTGGGATCTGGTTTTAATGGCGGCTTTAGTACCAAGCCAAGCCTTACTAAACAGGGATTCTTTTGTGTTTTTGATACAAAACAAAATGCAGAAATTTTTCAGCAAACATCTCCCACTGTGAAAGCTTACAGATCCCATGCTAATGAGTTCTTTATAGCTACACTCTATGCTTATTCCAGCCGAGGATCATGGTCAAGATTCTCAATAGATGAGTTGAGCTCTCCCCCTGAAAGTGGGCCAATAGCATCTCTTACCAGGGCATCAATCAGACCTTTCAAAGCAGTGCAATTTTGGGCCAAAGCAAAACCAGCAGAACAAGCAATTAAAGAAGCCTCAGGATCGATTCTGACAGCTGGGCTAGGAGAAGCACCCTACTTTCGTCAAGCTACATTTACTATATGGGAAAATCTCAAATCCATTGATGCGTATGCACAATCAGGCGCACATCTCTCGGCCATAAAGGCAGCGTACGGAGAGAATTACTTTTCAGAGTCTATGTTCACTCGCTTTAAGGTCGGCTCAGCAAGCGGTGTTTGGCAAGGAAAATATGTCCAAATCCCCTAAGGTCATCATAGTTGGTGCAGGTATTGCCGGTCTTACAGCCGCTCTAGAGCTAGCTCACCATGGTCTCAACGTAACCGTTCTTGAAAAGAATAGCTACCCAGGCGGGAAAATTCGTCAAATCGATATTGATGGTGCATTGATAGATTCAGGGCCTACGGTCTTTACAATGCGCTGGGTTTTTGAAAAATTATTTGATGATTGTGATGAAAATTTTTCTTCTGAATTTGAGTTAGAGGCTTTAGATATCCTTGCTAGACATAGTTGGGGCGACGACTATCTAGACTTATATGCTGACAACAAAAAAAGCGCAGATGCTATCGCTCAGTTTTGCAATCCCAAACAAGCACAATTATTTTTAGAGTTCTGTAGTACAGCTAAAAAGGTTTACGAATCCTTAAAACAGCCCTTTATAGAATCTACACGCCCCAGCATGCTGGGAATGATGGGTTCATTGGGGATTGAGAAAAGTAAAATATTATGGGATATCGGACCCTTTAGTAGTCTTTGGTCCGCTCTAGAAAAATACTTTCCAGACCCACGCTTACATCAACTCTTTGGACGTTATGCAACTTACTGTGGCTCGTCTCCCTATTTAGCTCCAGCAACTCTGATGTTGATCGCCCAAGTAGAAATGGATGGAGTTTGGTCAATCAAAGGTGGCATGGCAAAAATACCTGAGGTAATAGCTAGGTTAGCACAAAAAAAGGGTTGTAAATTCCGCTATGACTCAGAGGTTGATTATCTTGAGCTGGCTGGTTCGCAAATTAGTGGCGTACATCTCAAAAGTGGTGAATTTCTAGAATGCGATTACCTCATTTTTAATGGTGATGTAAATGCTTTAAAAAATCACTTATTAGGTGAGAGAGTAAGTACTGCGATACCTGCCAAGCTCAAACAAACAGACTCCCTATCAGCGGTGACTTGGTCAATGAAGGTAAAATCTTCAGGATTCCCTCTAGTGCGTCATAACGTGTTTTTTAATCAGCCCTATCAGAGCGAATTTTCTGATATTTTTGAAAAACAGCGCCTTCCACTCAACCCAACAGTCTATATCTGCGCTCAAGATAGAAATGATTTAGCACTTGAGAATAATCAGCCTGAAAGATTGTTTTGTTTAGTAAATGCACCTGCGAATGGCTCAAAAAAACCTTATAACAATGAGGAAATCGATCAATGCGAACAAAAAGCATTTTCAATCATGAACAAATATGGACTCCAGCTGAAGGATGCTCAAATTACGCGAACGACTCCTCAGGATTTCTCAATGCTATTTCCGGGTCGAGGCGGAGCGCTATATGGCCAAGCAACTCATGGATGGATGAGCTCATTTCACAGACTAGGTTCTCAATCGCAAATCAACAATCTGCTCCTAGCAGGAGGCAGCACCCACCCAGGTCCGGGGGTTCCAATGGCGGCAATATCAGGACGATTGGCGGCCGCAACCCTGATGGATCGCCTAGGTTTGACCAAGCGGTAAATCCGGGCAACTATCTCTGGTGGTACATTGACGGCCTTAGCGATGATGGCTTAAATGGGTTTAGCATTATTGCCTTTGTTGGCAGCGTCTTTTCTCCCTATTATGCTTGGGCAAATAAAAGCAAGCCTGCACAAGCTGAAGACTTTTGCTCCATTAATGTTGCGCTTTATACGCCAACCAAAAAATATTGGACGATGACTGAGAGAGGCAAAAATGCAATCCATCGCACAGCCAATCAGTTCACTATCGGCCCCAGCCAGCTAAGCTGGAAAGATAACGCTCTTACTGTCACCATTGATGAGCGAGTTCCCTTGCTTGGTCAAAGAGTTCAGGGAACTGTCAAAGTATTTACAGAGCAACTTTTTAATCATGTAGTAGCTCTTGATGATCAACAGAAGCATCGCTGGGGACCAATAGCGCCTTCCTCTAGAGTCGAAGTCTCTTTTAATAAACCCAATCTAAACTGGCAGGGCAATGCTTACTTTGACTCTAATGAAGGAGATGAGGCAATCAACAAGCCCTTTAGCGAGTGGGATTGGTCACGAGCTCACTTAAAAGATGGAAGCACTGCTGTAATTTATGATGTGCGACAAAAGAATGGAGTTGAAAAGGTTTTGGCAACCATCTTTAAATTGGATGGTAGCACTGAGGATTTTTTGGCGCCAAATAGAGTTGAACTTCGCAAAACAGGATGGAGAATTCAGCGCAATATGCGTTCTGAGTCAGATCACAAGGTAACGGTAATGAATACCTTAGAAGATACGCCTTTTTATGCTCGCTCGATGATTGCATCAAAACTACTTGGAGAGGATGTTATTTCGATGCATGAAACATTAAATATAAAACGCCTAGAATCCAACATCGTCCAATTTATGCTGCCTTGGAGAATGCCTAGAAATCCAACGCGTCTATATTAATAAGCTAGCAATATAGAAACAGCTAAGCAATGCTAATGCCGAGCAAAAGAATGGTATGAGTCTATTTTTCTATGCTCTACTTTTTCCATAAGACTAACAACCCAAATGAGCCTATCCTCTACAGATCCACTGTAATGCGCGTACTGTCCTTCTGGCTCTACTGCATCAACCAAAAACTGTATAGCAGGAATGGGATCTAAACTCTGCACTAGTTTTGTACTATAGATAGCCGCCCCAAGAGATTTGAATAGTAATAAAACTTTTCTTCTCTTTGATACAACAGCTCTTTTTGTAACCGAATCCATCCCCTGTCGCTCAATTTGTCTACCGATTTCTGAATAAATCAAACTAGCAGCGGCTATGGCTGATCGACAATTTCTTGGTAAACCAGAGAATCCAAATGCCGAACGAGCATATAAATCATCGGCGTACTGAATAAGCTTTTGATTCACTCGCAAGATACCATCATTAAAAATAGGATTTTTTAGCCATTGATCAGGGTCTATATTTTCTTCTTTAAGCCAATCCCTAGGAAGATAGAGGCGCTGGTTTCTGGCATCCTCTCCTACATCCCGCGCAATATTAGTCAACTGCATCGCCAAGCCAAGCTCACATGCACGTTCTAATACAGCCCGATCCCGTATGCCCATAATCAGAGTCATCATGACTCCTACTGTGGAAGCAACTCTAGCAGCATAGTCACATAAATCTTCTATAGTTTGATATTGGCGACCAGTACGATCCCACTTAAATCCTTCTACCAGTGCCTCCAGGAGGCTTCGAGGAATTAAAAATCGCTCAACTACAAGAGCTAAAGCTCTATCCGCGGGTATATCTAGTGGATTTTTTGAATAGATACGATCTAATCGATATTCAATCTGCTCTATAACATTATCAGACGCATTTTGATCGTCCACCATATCATCCAACAAACGACAAAAAGCATATAAAGCTATAGCAGAATCACGAATATTAGAAGGCAGTATCCTGGATGCAGAAAAAAAGGACTTGGAGCCATCCCTCATCAAGCTCTCGCAAGAGAGTAGATCAAGCTGAAAACCGTATTCGGAGGTAATGGCTCTATCGTGCATTTTGAGAAAATATTTTTGCGGGTTTAATCAACGAATCTAAGGCTTTGGCTGATGACAAAACCCCAGGAATCCCCGCACCCGGATGAGTGCTTGCCCCAACCATATAAAGACCCTGGATATCCTCGCTACGGTTATGTGGCCTGAACCAAGCGCTTTGAGTAAGCAAGGGCTCCAAACCAAAAGCAGCCCCCTTATAAGAAAGCAGCCTGTCCTTAAAATCTTCCGGAGTCATTACAAACGATTCCACTAAATTCTCTTGCAAGCCCGGTAAAACAGTTTCTTCAAGCATCTTTGCAATGGCTTTTCTATAGGGCTCAGCCTCCTGCTTCCAATCGGTTCCACTGTCCAGATGGGGAACGGGGGAAAGTACATAAAAGGTATCACATTCTGGAGGAGCTAAGTTAGGATCAGTTGCTGTGGGACGATGCAAATAAAGGCTAAAGTCTTTAGCAAGATGATGGCGTTTAAAAATATCCTCTAAAAGAGTTTTATAACGTTTACCTAACAGCATCATGTGGTGCGGTATTTTTGGGTATTGTTTTTTAGTGCCAAAGTACCAGACAAATAGACTCATTGAGTACTTACCATTCTCAATTTTTTTATCAGTCCATATTTTTCGATGCTCTGGATCAATCAAATTTTTGTAAGTCCATGCTGTATCAGCATTACAGACTACCTTATTGGCAAATAAAACCTCACCATTTTCCAATGTTACGCCCGTTACTTTATTGTCAACGATATTAATTTTCTTAACGGTACTTGCATAACGGATTCTTACGCCAAGGCCATTTAGCAAACCAACAAGTCCTTTAATAATTGATCCCGTTCCACCCATTGCGGAATGAACGCCCCATTTGCGCTCTAAGGAATTAATTAATGCATAAACAGAGGTAACCGAAAAAGGATTACCGCCAATGAGCAATGGATGAAAGCTCATCACTTCTCTAAGCTGTGGGTCTTTGATATGTTTCGCAACTAAGCTATAGAGATTATTCCAAGCCCTCATCTTCACGAGGCTTGGAAATGCTTTGACTAAGTCTTTTAAGCTGTCAAATGCAACATCTCCCAGCTCTTCAAACCCTAGTTTGTAGCAATACTCTGCCTCTTCTAAAAAACGTAGATAACCTGGTAAATCACTAGGGCTAAATTTGGCAACTTCTTGCTTCATTCGCTCCAGATCACCGGTGTAATTAAATATGCGGCCATCTGCAAATCGGATTTGATAAAACGGATCCATTGCGCGCAAATCAACATCGTTAGACATTTTTTTGCCGCACAAGCTCCATAACTCTTCTAGTAAAAAAGGCGCGGTGATAATGGTAGGGCCGGCATCAAACGTATAGCCATTTCTTCTATGTACATAAGCCCTACCTCCAGCGTCTCCCAATCTTTCCAATACCTGGACGTCATATCCTTTTATGGCTAGACGTATTGCTGCAGCAAGACCACCAAACCCTGCGCCGATTACAAGAGCGCGTTCAGAAGCATGTACATTTCCAACTGTGGCTATGTTTTCGGGGATCTTAAATTGATCGACCTGTTGGTCCATCAGACTTCCTTTGTTTAAAAACCCCTTTGATATTTACCATCAAAGGGGTTGGTATGACTATTTTGCTGCGCTATGGGTGCTATCTTTTGGCATATCTCTATTTGGAGCAAGATACGGATAATCCTTAAGCATACTTTGACCTAAGAGTGGTTTATTTACACCTTGATGACAGGTAGCGCAGTTTGCTTTAGCAACGTCGCCAGTGGGCCCGAGTCGATTTGGTGGAAATACACCATCTAAGGATGTCAAAAAGTTTGTATTAACATCTTTTAGCATCTGTATTCCATACCAAGCCTGTACCCGCTGTGGCGTACTTTGCTCCCAACTAGAGAAGTTCTGAGAGTTATGGCAGTAAGTACAGTTAACCCCCAGAGAATGGGACATGTGGGTCATCATTCCATATACATTTTCTGTACTTTGCAGGGTTGCTTTGTTACCCGTAGGAAGTGCCGTTTTGCCAACAATCCTTGCTGGGCCACCTTTTTCTACCAAATAGGCTGCAAATGGTTTGTTAGGCAAAGAAGTGTAAGCAACAGCTGGGGCTGGATCATTTTGTCCGTTTGTATTGCCTAGCATGTTACCGCCACGCTTTTCTTCTGGGTTGAACCAAACATTTTGAGGAATGTTATTGCCTCTATGGCAGGTATAACAAGTTACGCCCGTTTGTTTTACGTGATCAGTCCAATTGCTATTAATTTGCTGATTCATCTGAATCATTCTTCTGGCGACAGTTTTAGTGTAGAGAGAATCATCTGCAAAATTCTGAACATTGTGACAATAAGAGCAGCCCTCTTTGGGGGCCACCCATGAGGTCATGGAGACCATAAAAGCACCAAACTGTGCAGTGCTTAAATTATTTAAAACTTTGACGTTCTTATACACGGCACCAGCCTTTGGTCCATCCGGGGATGCAGGAACCCCGGCTGGCATTTCATTAATCTTAGCTAGCTGTTCTTGTGTTCTAGGATTGTTAATCTGATCCATACCAGTACCGCGGTATCCAGTTTGCTTTGACTCAACAGGAGGTCGCTCACATGCCGTAAGCGTCACGATTGCCAAAACACTGAATGCAATGGCAATTTTTTGGCGAACGTTTTTCATTTTTTCTCCCCTATTGCTACTGGAGCTGAAGGTGCTTTTAAAGCAGGATCAGAAACGGTCCCATATATTGCAGGATAAGTTGGCGCCATATTATGCTTAACAGCCCATAGATACCAGTTATCCACAACGGTGCCGGTTAGTAAAATTCCAATGCCACCTGTTAATGGAGTGAGTACAGCAAACCACCAGGCCCAACGGTGAATGGATTCCATGGTAGCGTTAAAGCCCATAGTCCATCTCCAGAATAAAGCAGCCCTTTCAGATGCGGTTCCGCGATCGACAATTTGTTCAATTTCTCTTTCACCACCAAATCGACTCACTGCCAGAATAGTTGCGCCGTGCATGGCAAACAAAAGAACTGACCCATAAAGAAACACAATGGACAGCATATGGAATGGGTTATAAAACAAGTTGCCGTAGCGAATTGAAAAGGCGGATACCCAATCTAGGTGAGAAAAGATACCAAATGGTACCGCTTCGCTCCAACTACCCATCAGCACGGGACGAATCAGACCTAATACCAAGAACAACCAAATTGCTGATGCGAATGCCCAAGGTACATGGGTACCCATTCCAAGAGCCTGAGCCCTACGGAAGGTTCTAAGCCACCAAAGCATGATTGAGATCGTTAAAAATAATCCAACAATTGACCACCAGCCCCCTTCATTTAATGGCGCAAGGGTTAAACCATACTTTGGTGCTGGAGGGTCTAAAGAGAGCCAAAATAATTTCCTCACAAATTGCAAAGGATTCCAGCCAACCTGGGCCAGCATATTCATACCAATAATGAAAAATGCTGTCATCCCAAATATTAGTGATGCGACCCCCAATCTCCCTAGGTATATAGGTCCGAGCTGCGCATTACCAATGCGCCCCATCAAATGACTAAATCCAATAGAGCGAGTTCGCTCACGCATATCGTAGGCGTTGATCGGAACGCCATGACTCGCAGGACCAGTTACTTGTGTTTGTGTAAATAGATTTTGATATTCCATAATGCTCTCCGCATTTTCAATTTAGCTGAAAACTAACCCCAGATTGGCAAATTCAACCACCATGTCCACCATTCAGGCCAACCCTTTGTCCAGAAGGGGCCACTAATAACAATACAAACAGCACTCCAAAATACAGCCGCTAAGGCTAGGAATAATCCAAGACGATGAATGCCCAATGTTCCAACGGAATATCCAATAATGTCTCTAAAGAAAGTATCCTCGTGCTCAGGAGTTTTGACCGGCTGTCCAGGTTGTGGATTCGTAGAAGATAAGATCAAAGCTCCATGCAGCGCAAGCGCTAATGTTGTTGTAAAAAATAGTGTTACAGCAATCATGTGGGCTGGGTTGTAATGAAAGTGAAGATACTGATACCCAGTATTCGATACCCAATCTAAATGGCTCAATATTCCATAGGGAAAACCGTAGCCCCATGCACCCATTAACACTGGGCGAATTACAACCAAAGTGAAATACGCAAAGATGGCCATACTAAAAGCAACTGGTACATGAAGGCCCATTCCCAATTTTCGAGAAATTTCCACCTCACGCATTGCCCAGGAACCAAATGCTCCTAAGGCGCAGATCGTAATGATTTGCCATAATCCACCCTCCATCAAAGGAGCTACGCCTAACCCATATTTCAAATCCGGAGGGGCAATATTTATTTGCCAAGGATTAAAGACGCCCGCTTGGGATGTCCCCCAAAGAATCATTGCAGTCCCAAGGAATGCAAAGAATATAGTGGTTACCCCAAAAAATCCGACGTAGAAAGGGCCTACCCAGAAATCAAAAAGATCTCCTCCTATTAGAGTCCCACCGCGCACGCGGTATTTTTTTTCAAAGTTGAGCATGGCCATTTAGCGCTCCTTACACAGTGAGAATTTTTCTCACATTAAATTAATCTTGCGTAGACGAATCACTATTTCTAGAAATTCGCCTACGGTTTGCACATCTAATTACTTCTTCGCTGCTGATATAGCTGCTTTGTACTGCTCTTGACTCATACCATCCAACCATTTGTATTGAACTGTGCTCAATAAAATGAGATGAATCATTGCTGCCAAAGCAAAGAGAAAAACGCCCTGTGCAACCATCGCACGTAGTGGGTCGTATAGTTTCCAAATTCTCCACATAATATTTCTCCTAATTTAAGTAAGACATAAAGCCGTAAACACCTGTTTCAACTGACTTGAAGAATGAACCTCCGTCAGCACCAGAAAATAACCAACTTTTCTGTGATGCAGGCAAGACAATTAAAAAAAGTGCTACAACAAAGAGCACCACGTAACTAATCAAAAAAATAATTTTGAATGACCAGGTGTCATGCAAAACATGTTTATGCATTAAATCCGTATTGATCTTCATAAAAACACTCCCTCTAATTGACTACGTTTACTATGTACTTACTACTGCATCAAAAGAACCATGGACGCCATGCCCATACAAGTATGTGCGCGACGACAGCGATTGCAGTAAATCCAAGAAGACCTTGCATATAAAATGTATGGAATTCTTTAGCTTCTGCATCGGTAAGCCCAGATATAGATCTGTTTTCACTCATGATGACTACTCCTTGAAACTGACCTTGCGGTCTTTTCTACATCACCCCTGTAGATTTGAGGATATGGCTTAACAACACCATATTGGTTTAGCTCTTTACTAGAGCAATATCTTTGAATGCGTGTCATACAGCCTCCCCTTCAACTAAGGGAAAGGATGACTTCTGTAAACAAGCTACAGTTACTCTTTCAATATTTTGTTTACGTGCCTCTAACTCAGCCTCATCACGAATTTTTTTCGCTGCCGAAATCTGAGTGAGCACTGGTTGTTTACTAATTAACTTGTTTAATAACTCCTGGGCCTCCTGCTCCCATGGCATTGCCTGAATGAAGCTTTGTAATTTCGCAGGGGTTGGATCAACCTTATCCATTTCAGTACCTAGGGGCAAAATATTGAATAAAGCATCAAACAGTGAATTGCAAACTTCCTGGATTAAATAAACTGATCCGGAATATCCCATATAAGGAGTGCCGGTATGCCTACGGATAATGGCCCCAGGAAATGAAGCGGGTATAAAAGAAAATCGTGCGCTGATTTCACTACCGTACATCCGCTCGTTATAACTTCCAAACATTACTAAAGGAGTCTTCTTTTGAACCAACTCTCTGATTTCAACGTTATTTGTCTTGTTTCCAGGCAATCTAGAGACTGCAAAATTACACGGAAGACCCATTTCTTCTTCGAGGAAATTTTTAACTCCTCGTGTATAGGTTTCACTTGCTACGATGGCAAAGCTAGCTGTGCCAAAAAAATCTTGCGTGACAGAACGCCATAAATCCCAGATTGGCTTTAATGTTGTGTGCTTCTCTTTTTCAACGAAAGGTTCCACGTCAAGACCACACAACTCACCCAGCTTTCGTAAAAAAGCAGTGGTAGATTGCATTCCAATGGGGGCTTGCAAGTAAGGTCTCTCAAGCGTCTCACATAGGAGTCGTCCATACTCTCGATACATGCAGATATTGACATCCGCATCAATTAATTTTGGAATATCTGCAAGGTGAGTTCCCAAGGGGAATACTAAATTTACTTCCGCACCAATACCTTCGACTAAACGCCTAATTTCAGCTAAGTCACTATATAAATTGAAGCTGCCATAAGAAGGTCCAATAATATTGACCCTAGGTTTTGTATCTGCATCTCTTTTGCGTGGAGGAATCTTTTTAAGTCCATATTCGGTCCAAAGCCAATTCATTGCCCTATTTGCGCATTGCCATTGATCTTCGTCAATTGTTCTTGGCAAGAAGCGCTTAATACCAGTTCCCTCAGGTGTTACACCACCACCAATCATCTCCGCAATAGAACCCGTTACTACTACTGCAGGTAAATCAGGATCAAGCACTTTATGAGCGCGCTTCATTGACTCTTCTGTACCTTCTCTGCCTAACTGCTCTTCAGCTAAACCAGTCACTACTATTGGCAATTCATGAGGGGGCAAGGCATCGGTGTAATGGAGCACTGATGTCACCGGCAAGTTTTCACAGCCAACTGGACCGTCAATAACAACTTGAAGCCCCTTTACAGCTGTAAATACATATACAGCCCCCCAATATCCTCCAGCGCGATCGTGATCTAGGACTAGCATTAGCCCATCTCCTCAGCTTTTTGCTTGGCTCGCGCTTTTTCCATGCGACGCCTTACATCAGCTTTAAATTCCGGCCGATCAACTGGTACCGATTCCCATACGCCAGTAGCATGATCTTTACCAACACCCTCAAAGAACGTATTCATGCTATTGAATCGATCTTGATTTGCTAAAGCAGCATTCACTACCTGCGCAAGTGATCCCGCGCCAGCAGCGCCCATTAATGGTCTAGCTGAAATCAAGTTTGTAAAATACAAGGCTGGGATAGCTAATTCTTTAGCCTTTTGAACAACTGGGGTTGTACCAATCACCAAATCAGGTGAAAACTCTTTCATTGCAGCCAGATCCTGCTCTAGAGACGCGCGATATTCAACGTGAACGCCGCGGCTTTCTAGCCAGTCAAGATCGCCGCTACTCCATATCGTTTTTGGACATGCAGTTCCTACATAACGCACATCAGCACCACTCTCAACTAGTAAGCGCGCTACTAATAATTCAGATCCCTCATATCCGCTTACAGTAATCCTACCTTTGATAGGCTTTGCTTTTAAGGCCCCTTTAATCATTGGTAAAAACTTATCTTTTGCGTTGCCAATTTTTTCTGCGCTGACGCCATTAGCAATACCGATCTGCTCCAACCAATTTGCGGTACCGTCATAACCAACTGGAGCAGATCCAACAATAGTCCGGCCAGCATTTTCAAATTCACGAATACTTGCCGTATAAAAAGGATGAATTGCTGCGACAACCTTGGAATCTAAAGCCTGGTATAGCTCACGCCACTCTCTCGTTGGCACAACTGGTCCAACCCCTAAACCCATTGGCTCTAACATCATTCCAATGCTGATCGGATCTACCGGAAACATTTCACCTAATAAGGTAACTGTCGGCTTATCAGAAAGACCATTCCGCGGTGCAGACACTGGGCCATTTTCTATTTCAGTACGTGCATAACGTAACATTGCGCTTGCTAGAACATCTTTAGCCTCAGCATGGGTAGGCACCCCAAATCCTGGAACATCAATACCAATAATACGAACACCATTTATTTCTTTTGGTAATAATTGCAACGGCACGCCACTAGCAGTTGGAACACATAAATTGATAATGACTATGGCGTCATAGAGTTCGGGATTGGCCTCTTTATAAACCGCATCCCGTATATCTTCGAATAACTTTCCAGTAACCAAGGACTCAGAGTTAAATGGTACATATCCGACACTACGCCTCGCACCATAAAAGTGGGAGGTAAAAGTAAGGCCGTATACACAACAGGCCGAACCCGACAGAATTGTCGCTGTCCTACGCATTCTCAAGCCTACTCGCAAAGAACCAAATGCAGGGCACATACTTTGTGGTTGATCATGAGGGCCCTTAGGGTAATCTTTTGCGTACTGACCCAAGATCTCACTTTTATTGGCAGACTTAGCAGCTGCCAATAATTCTTCTGCGCCTGAATGACAGGTTATTCCAGCCTCAGAAGTGTTCTGAGCTTGTATCGGAATAACTTTAGATGATTTCACGATGGCTCCGGTTTCTAGGCTTTGTCGTAAATCACTTCAAGCGTTGGCTTAATCACTTCATTCTTACCAACCATATCGAAAATTGTTGCAGGCTCAAGAACGATATCTCTACCAACCTGGCTTGCTGAAAATAAGCCCAGCAAATCATCTGGAGCCATTGGCTTTGGTCGCACTGGAGGCGCCTCCGCAACATTACTTGCCAAACCCTCAAAGAGCGGACCCCATTGTGAATCTGGCTTACCAATGATTTCGTAGCTAGCACTTTTCCTTCTGATATCGTCATTCGCTGGAATAACCGAAAGTACAGGGATGCCTACATGCTCAGCAAAAGCTGTTGCTTCGCCAGTGCCATCATCCCTATTGATAACCATGCCAGCAACACCAACATTGCCACCTAATTTACGGAAGTATTCAACTGCAGAGCACACATTATTAGCAACATAGAGCGACTGGAGATCATTGCTTGCCACAACAATAACCTTCTGACACATATCTCTAGCAATTGGTAATCCAAAACCTCCGCAGACTACGTCACCTAAAAAGTCTAGCAATACGTAATCAAATCCCCAGTCATGAAAACCAAGCTTCTCCAGTGTTTCAAAGCCATGAATGATTCCCCTGCCACCGCACCCTCTACCGACCTCAGGGCCACCCAATTCCATGGCATATACGCCATCACGCTTAAAACAAACATCGCCAATCTTGACTTCTTCACCGGCTAACTTCTTTTTGGAAGAAGTTTCAATAATGGTAGGACAAGCTTTACCTCCAAATAGCAATGAAGTGGTGTCGCTTTTTGGGTCGCAGCCAATCAGCAATACCTTTTTGCCCTGCTGCGCCATCATGTAGGACAGGTTGGCTAATGTGAAGCTTTTCCCAATTCCGCCTTTGCCATAAATTGCAATGATCTGAGTTTCTTTTTCAATCTCACCTGTATGGACCTGATCAGGCTCAATAGCGGCCTCTTTTTTCAATTGCGTAAATTGAATTGTTATTTCTTTTGGGACGCTTGGGGCATTCATAGTGCTTCTCTCCAATCAACTACCATTTTGAGACAGTTAGGATCCTCAAATGCGGTGCGATATACATCGCCAATTGAAGAAGGCTTACGATGATGAGTTATCAATCCATCCAGATTTAATTTGCCAAACGATATAAGCTGCTTTACATCTTTCAAATCCTGGGGTGCCCACTGCGCAGCAATTCGCAATTTAGCTTCCTTCATAAATGCACTAGGAAAATTAAACTGAATGTCTTTGTCGTAAAAACCAGCAAGGGTAATTTCTCCGCCAAACTGGAGTTGACTAATTAATTTATTTAATACACTCACCTGTCCACTTGCATCGCAGATTTTTTTATATTGGTTATCTTTGTCATCACAAGGATGAAGAACTGTATAGCCCTTAGCTCCACCCATACGATCTGCATCAATTTCCCAGACAACTGGCTGGTGACCAAACATGACTGCAATTCGAGCGATCAATCTTCCCAATACGCCATGGCCCACAATCAAATCGGGTTGTAGTGATTTTTTTCCTTGAGTCACGTGATAGGCGGTGGCTGCTAAAGCAAGCAAGACACCCTCTTCGCCAATTTCTTCGGGGAGTTCAATAACCCTATCGGAAGGAACAACAACATGTGAGGCAGCCCCTCCAAACAATCCCTTCACATCACCAAAACACTTTGCGCCAGGAACAAAAACTCTTTGGTTAAGACTTAGGTGTGATGACTTTCCTACCCGAGTAACCCTGCCAACGGATTCGTATCCAGGAACTAGCGGATACCCCATCCCAGGAAAATCTGGCATGGTTCCATTCCAAAGTAGCTTTTCAGTCCCAGTGCTGATGCCACTCCACTCAATTTGCACTACAACATCTGAGTCATTAGGCTCATCAAGTAAAAGTCGCTTCAACCTGAGCTCTCTTGGAGACTCAAGTAAGACTGCTGTGGAATGAAGCTGACTTTGCATATGTCTATTTATATTTACTATGTTCTATGTAAAGTAATTTATACACTATTCAAATACTAGCTATTAGTACTTACCCTTAATTAGGTGCTCAGTAGCAAAACTTGGGCATTTATAGGCATATCCGAGTGCAATATGTCGATATTTTTAAAGCCAACATGAAGAGCTAAATGACTTATCTCTTCAACTGTTCTGGGTCGACCCCTACCCATCGCCATTAAATAAAAACCAAAATATGCATGCCCCATTGGGGGATGTTCAGGCGTCTCTGCCATAGGCTCAGCAATCAATAACTTGCCACCTGCAGGAAGAGCCTTAAAAATTGATTTCAGTAAAATTTTTACTCGCTCATCATCGTGATCAAAAATGACACGGATAAGAGTGATTAAATCTGCTCCACTAGGCAGGTCATCTTTAAAGAAATCACCACCAAAAACTTTGATGGATTGATCTTCTGAATTGGCCAAGAAATTTTCTGCGGCAAGATTCACAACACCCGGCAAGTCGAAAAGCATTCTCTCTAACCGAGGGGATTGAAGATGCACTCTTTTTAAAAAAGTACCCTGCCCTCCTCCAACATCCAATAAGCAGCGGTGCCTAGAAAAATCATATGCGCTTACGACTTGATCTGCCACCAATGGTAGCGATGTAGACATTAAATCTGAGTAGCCCTTAACTCGATCTCGATCTTTAAGAGACTCTTGATCCTCAAGATCATTAGAAACGTAAGGCCAAAATTTTTCTAATTTCTTACTCTTCAATTTGCCAGATAGTAAAAGAAGAGGATCTCTCAAATCTTCATACAAAACGGTATGGTGCTCAATCATTGCCGCTAAAGCAGAATTCTCAACTAGCGGTGCACCTAACTTTCCCAAACCAAATTTTTGATTGCTGCGAATTTCTAATAAATCAATTGATACGGCGGCGTCTAGTAATTGTTTTAGAGGTGCTTGCTCTAAACCACATTTATTTTTTATGGCCTCTAAAGTTAATGGACCGTTTTTTAAATGATTAAAAAGATTTAGGCGTATACAAGCTAGAAGGATTTGGGAATATACAAAACCCGCCATTACATCAAATAATTGATTAGCTCTTTTTTTTGCGATACGTCTTAGAAATGGAATTTTTGCGACTGTATTTTGGAATCGAGAATTTGCTATTAGCTTATCTTTGTAGATAAATAACCTATCCCACAGACCATACTCACTTTGGTCTTGTTCAATTAGAGTTGTTCGGGCTTGAGGCACTCTAATTAGGCGCGCTATGCAGCCTGACGAAGGGTTTCAATAGCAATGTGTCTTTCACCACGCTCAAACCATGATGAAGGCAGTAATCTCTCGGCCTCAAATGCGACTAATTTTTTTAGCGCCTTATCACCTATGCAGCTTGGAATGGATGCCACTGCCTTACCGACCAACAAATCAAAATGCTCAACAGCTCCATTTAATCCCAATTCTTTTGCAGAGCTAGGGCGATGATGTTCCTGGTCTTGCCCTGCAGGCTTCCCCAAAAATTGCGCATCACCTAATACATCTCGAATATCATCTGCAATTTGATACGCTTCGCCAAGCCATTCACCCAAACCCCTCCATGTCTCGGCATCAGCTCCAGCAGCCTGTGCACCGCTTGAGGTTGCCGCAGCAAACAACGCTCCAGTTTTAGCTCTCTGATAGTCACTAAGGTTGGCTTGTGTCTCACACTCCCAAGACTGTCCGGCAATAATTCCAAATGGCGCTCCAACGCCCTGTGAAATCGTTTTGATAATTGGTGCTAAGCGATGAGAGGATCTTCTTGAAGCAGCTGCAACTGTTTGATAAGCCATAACAATCAGCGCATCACCAGTTAAGACGGCCAACCTTTCGCCATATTCTTTATGAACTGATGTCTGACCGCGCCGCATATCTGCATTATCAAAACAAGGCAAATCATCATGAACCAAAGAGGCGCAGTGAATCATTTCAATAGAAATTGCACTGGCCATCGATAATTGGGGATCATCATTTCCGCAGGCTTGAGCCACTGCCAAAGTCAACTGAGGCCTAATCCGTGCACCACCAGGAAAAACAGCATGTCTAATAGCCTTGCTTAGCGAAGGAGGCCCCTTCATAGACTCGTGCGATTTCAACGCCTGCTCTATTGCCCGATCCAAATGCTTAATTGGTGACATGATCTTGCCCCTATGAAGGAAATAGCTTTGTCTAAATTAAAATACAATTTAATATGTAAAAAAATATAGACACAATTAATCGAGCTGTCAAACTTATTTATTCGGGTTTACCCTTAATTAGAGTGAAGTTTTAATACAAATGAAAAACATTCCAAAGGATTGGCCTAACCAATCCTTCAGTAGAGAGATAAAGACTGAGGACCTATCTTGGCATGTACAAGTTGGGGGTAATTCGCCAAAACACATGCTCATGCTTCATGGAACTGGTTCTTCAGCACACACCTGGGGAACAATCTTTACAGAGTTAGCAAAGAATTACACCGTGGTTGCTCCTGACTTGCCGGGTCATGGTTTTACAACGAGTGTTAGAAAAAAGTCCTTCAGCTTAGATGAGCTTGCAACCCAACTCACAAGGCTAAGGGAAGGTTTAGGTATTCAATATTTTGATTACATTATTGGTCATTCTGCTGGTGCAACACTTGGATTAAGTTACGCACTCATTAATGAGCAACCCAAAGAAATCATTGGACTAAACCCATCACTAATTACCTTACCTAGCTTTTATCAAAACTTTATAGCCCCACTATTAAATCCTATTGTCACTTCGTCATTCTTCACTTCCATATTAAGTGACCTATTGCCTCACACAAAGATTATTGATGGACTTTTAGACTCAACGAAAACAAAGTTAAGCCCTGATAAAAGAGAGAAATATAAGACTTTATTTAATAGCGCAGATCATCTTAATGGCTCTATGAGCTTCATGGCAGGAACAGACATAGCGATTTTGCTAAAGAAATGCAAATTAATAAAATCAAAATTGACCTTCATCCTCTCAGAAGATGATGGTTGGATACCAATTAAAAATTTACGTGACGTAATTAGGGAATATTTTGATAAAGCAAAAGTGATTGAGCTAAAAGGTGGCCACTTATTTCACGAAGGCGATGAAGAAATGGCTCTGAACTTAATTCAGAATGCCTTAAATAAGGAGGAAGAGGAGAATGTCAACTCTTAACAATGTATTAATAATTATCTGCATTGCCCTTGGTCTTGGGATGTTTTTAAATGCTTACATCAAAGGCAAAAAGGTTCTCCGAAAAATTCGAGAGCAAGCCTATATTAGAAATTTGCCAATTGAATAGCTGCAGATGTAATTTTTTTTCTGGACCCGGTATACGGAAGGGGGAAATATTGTGCAGCCATGATCCCAGCAAGCTCTTGGGCTAATTTTTCGGGTTGAGGTGCAGTGTCTACAAATAAAATTCGATGACTCTTCATGCTTAACTCTTTTGCGGCCGTGATTGCATCATTGTGAGCCCCCGCTCTTCCGCCTACGCCATTCAAATTAACATTTGCCTTACCATCAGTCATGATTACGATGATTGGCGTTAAGCCTTTTCGCTCTGATGAACTTGCCATTTCATTAGCGGAACGAAGTCCTAATGCAAGGGGGGTGCCGCCACCGCCGGGTAAGGTAGCTAAATTTCTTTTTGCTCTAACTAGCGACCTAGTTGGCGGCAAAACAATATCTACCTTAGAGCCTCTCATAGACAGCATTGCTACTTCATCGCGTCGAATGTAGCATTGACTCAATAATTCTTCTAAAGCGCCTTTAGCCTCCGATAATCGTTGAGTTGCTGATGAGCCAGAGGCGTCCACCAAAAATATAGTTATCGTGCCTCGGCGTTTCAAATATTGTTTGGTATGTAAATCCTCTGCTCTAAAGTGAATTTTGCTTCTATTATCTGCTTTTAAGAAAGCGTTGTTCTGTTGAGCGCGTATTCTTTGCCATGGGATAGCAGATCGAATACTTTTTAAGATATCAAGGCGCCTGCCATTACCAGGAAGCCCTTTTCTTGCACCATGAGGTCTCCCGCTGGTGAAGCTTTTCTCAGTTGATCCCGATTTACCAGCAATACTCGCTTTAGTCTTGGTGGATCTTAGGGTCTGATTCATCCGCATCATAAATTTTGGGGGTAAAGAAGCCTGTACAGCTTCAACCACTAACTCCTCTAATTCATCAGCAGAAGATGGAGGATCTGTATTTTCTAAATCTGAGGTTTCTTCATCTTTTGAAAGTTCATTGTCTGAGTTATGTTGACTTTCCTGATTACCCTCAACATCTTCGCCGTCATCTGTTTTATTGTCTGCCCCCTCTTCGAGCGGCGATTGCATACTTTTAAGATGGGTGTAGACAAGTCGTGCAGCATCAATTACCTCTTCTTGGCCCACCGTAATTAATCCCCTCAGCGCAGCTAGCGACTTGGCAACATCTAATGCAAATTGATTGGCTCTTAATGAGGAAATTCCAAGGCTCAGACCAGCTTTTATGAGTACCTCCATCAAATCTTGGGGGCAAGTTACAGATGGTAGCAATGCTATAGCGTCCTTAATATCGGACGGAGTAACTTCTAGATATTTCTTAGTATCGTTAATTGAAAAACGATCGAGATAAATCCCAAACGCAAGCCTATCTAATAATCGTAGGTTAGCACCCTCCTCTTGGAATTCAGACTCATCAAAGACAATTACTCCAAAGTGATCATTGTTGGCCGCATGAGGATGATTGAAAAGATTTTTTTCATCTAAAGCCTGAGATATATGAGTTATCGTTTGTAAATTCATTCTCTCAGCCATGGGCAAAAGAAGATATTGCCCGCCCAGCCTTTCTAGAAGGCCCTGGCTGACCTTAAATTCTCCAGATAAAAGTGCGCTTTCAATATCTAATGAGCCAAATAATTGCTCGGAGGATAAATTTGCCGGAGCTTTAATAACTTTACTATCTGCGGGCAATAGATTCATAAAATAATTAAGCCAGGAATCTCTGATGGGCCCAAACTGGCTCTTTATCGATACTCCTTTTAAGCCACGCGGGTTAATAGCCAAAAGAATGGCGATTAAGTTTGCATCAAACCAAGCTTGTTGTACTGGATTCACTTTTCAGTACTAGCAAAGAATTCTTGCATGGCACGCTCAATACGAATTTTTGAATTGCTATCGTCAAGTGGATTACGACGCAATCTATGCCCAAGCGCTATTGGCGCAATTTTCTTTAAATGATTCAGATTCGCTTTTTTCTTACCCTCAAAAGCAGCTAATGCTCTGACACCTCTAAGCAAGGTAAGCTCGCCTCTTAGGCCGTCAGTGCCAAGATGAGCGCAAAGCTTAGTAGCAGACTCAAGCAATTGATCATCTACCTCCACTTTATCCAGAAGCTTCTTCGACTTAATGATCTGCTTCTTAAAGCCTTCTTCTGACTCTTCCCACTTGGCAATAAATTTTTCTGGATTCCGCTCGAACTCATCTCGTCTTTTTATAATCTCAATCCGTTCTTTAAAATCAGTAGGTGTTTTTACCTCTATAGATAGTCCAAAACGGTCAAGCATTTGCGGGCGCAGCTCCCCTTCCTCCGGATTACCGCTTCCAATAAGAACGAACCTAGCCGGATGTCGAATACTCAATCCCTCACGTTCAATAATATTTTCACCAGAAGCAGCTACATCAATTAGCAAGTCAACTAAGTGATCTTCAAGTAAATTGACCTCATCGATATAAAGATATCCACGATTAGCCTTTGCAAGCAAGCCAGGCTCGAAGGATTTGATGCCTTGGGTCAAGGCTTTCTCAATATCCAAAGCGCCTACAACTCTATCTTCCGTAGCTCCAAGCGGCAAATCTACCACTGGAACAGAAATATTTTCGGACCTTAGCTTATGTCCCGCACTCTTTTTGAGCTCACATTCAGGACAAAGGCTATTAGCATCTGGATCGCAATGATAGTTACAGCCAACCACTGATTTCATCGTTGGAAGCAAGGAGGCCAAGGATCTAATGGTGGTGGACTTACCTGTTCCACGATCTCCAAAAATAAGAACACCGCCTAACGAAGGGTCAATCGTACAGAGGGCGATTGCCAGCTTCATTTCTGATTGCGCAACAATGGCAGTAAAGGGGAAGTTGATAGTCATTGACGTCCTACATAAATCATTCAAATTAAAATATAGGTTAAATTTAGCTCAGTTTAACCAGATGTTAATAACGCTTTGAGCAGATTGCCATGTCGCAAACCCTGAGTTTTAACCCCACCTCTTCATCTTTGGCAGCCCCAAAGCGCCTCGTAATCGCTTCCCGTGAAAGTCGCCTAGCCATGTGGCAGGCTGAGCACGTCCGGGATTGCCTTAAAAAGCTCTATCCAGGCTGCGATGTCCAGATTTTGGGCATTACTACCCGTGGGGATCAGATTTTGGACAGAGCCCTCTCTAAAGTGGGTGGCAAAGGCCTTTTTGTGAAAGAGCTGGAAACCGCTCTCGAAGATGGTCGTGCTGACCTAGCGGTTCACTCCCTGAAGGATGTCCCGATGGTGATGCCTGAGGGATTCGATCTTTCTTGCGTCATGGCCAGGGAAGATGCGCGTGATGCCTTTGTTTCGAATGATTACACCAGCCTTGAAGAGCTTCCTCAAGGTGCAATAGTAGGCACATCCAGTTTGCGCCGCGAATCCGTTTTGCGCGCTAAGTTTCCGCATTTAGTAATCCAGCCATTGCGCGGTAACTTAGATACCCGCATGGGTAAATTAGATAAAGGCGAGTACCAGGCGATTATTTTGGCAGCCGCTGGTTTAAAACGTTTAGGCCTAGAGTCACGCATTCGTGCATTTTTGCCATACGATCCCTATACGCCAGCTGCAGGTCAGGGCGCTCTTGGTATCGAAACTTTAAGCAAGCATCCAAATATCAAACATTGGCTTGCTCCATTGAATGACTTGCCAACTTTATTTGCAGTATCTGCTGAGCGCATGGTATCGCGTCAGTTAGGCGGATCTTGTGAAGTACCGCTTGCCGCACATGCTGTGTGGGATCAGAGCCAAATGAACATTCGATCTTTTGTGGCAAGTGTTGATGGCAAAGCGATTTGCCTGGCACAGGGAAGTGGGGCAGTGCAATCGGTTGAGGATGCAGAAGCCTTGGGACTTGCCGTTGCAAAAGACTTGCTGGCACAGGGTGCTGCAGATTTAATTCCCAATGTGAGCAAGTAAAGCGCTTGCCTAATTAGAGATCTGCGTGGCTACCGTCGCAATAAGGCGGTGTTTTGGTGTGCTTACATCCACATAAGTAGACAGTTTTGCTTTGCATCTCTGAAAATTCAATAGGCTGAGCTGTATCACTTGCATGGGAGCCATTGCACAGAGGTTGCGTATCACTCAAACCGCAGGCGCACCAGTAATATTTTTTTTCCGCATCTACTAATAGCGGATAAGGCAAATTATCAGACTTCTTTTTTCTCATAAAAATGCCTCTGAATTACTGAATCTATGTAAGATAACTTCTGCAAGGCCATTACATAACAGCTATATTTAATAGTCAAGCACCCCCTTCAAAATAAGATAAATCCTCAATAACAATGCAATAAAGCAATAAAAAATGGCTTATGACTGATAAAGAAATTCAAAACTCAAAAAAACTTAACTCAATAAAGTCATTTTTACCTTTTTTAAGGCCATATAAAAAACAGCTAATAATTGCTGCAGTAAGTCTTATTCTTGCTGCGTCAGCAACTTTAGTAGTACCACTTTGTTTTCGGAAGATCATTGATCTAGGATTTAGCGATATAAGCCATGAGCAAATTAACCTAACCTTCATTAATCTTTTTGCGGCTGCGTTTGTGCTCGCATTTGCAAGTGCACTGCGTTACTACATCGTCTCCTGGCTAGGGGAAAGAGTCACTTGTGATATCCGCAAAGCAGTCTACTCACATATCATCGTACAAAGTCCAGAGTTCTTTGAAACCCAACAAAGTGGCGAACTTCTCTCTCGGATCAATAACGACACTTCAATAGTTCAAATACTAATAGGTACAAGCGTTTCTATGGCGGTGAGAAATTTATTTCTACTGCTTGGTGGGATGACAATGATGTTTATTACCAGTATTAAATTGTCTTTACTAATTCTTGCTACCCTATTATTAACTGTAGTACCCATCATGGTGATGGGTAAAAAAGTTCGGAAGCTATCCAGAAATTCACAGGATAAAATTGCGCTAGCCTCTGCAATAGCTGGTGAAAAAATAAATGCCATTCTTACTGTTCAGTCGTTTGCAAATGAACAAAAAGAAATCCGGGCATTTAACACATCTGTTGAAGCTTCATTTTTGGCTTCAAAAATTAGGAGTGCAGCTCGCGGCAAGCTTACTTTTGTTGCCATACTCTTGGGCTTTACCAGCATCATCACTGTGTTGTGGCTTGGCGCTTATGCAGTCAGCAACCAGGAGATGTCTGGTGGTGAACTAACCCAGTTTTTCTTATATGCAGTAATTGTTGCAGGATCCATAGCAGCTCTTTCAGAGGTTCTTGGTGACTCACAAAGAGCGATTGGTGCTGGCGATAGACTTTTAGAGCTATTGAGCATCGAGTCACAAGTACAAAATCCTAAAGAACCCTTTATTCCTCCTTCATCAGCTAATAAAGCTATCAGCATTAACATCCAAGGATTAAGCTTTCACTACCAATCCATTCCAACAAATGTACTTACAGATATTTCTCTAAATATTCAGGCTGGAGAAAAAATTGCGATTGTAGGTCCATCAGGTTCAGGTAAAACAACCTTATTTAAATTAATACAGAGATTTTATGATCCTCAGTCAGGTAGCATTTCTTTTGATGGCGTTGATATAAAAAACTATAAATTAGATGATTTACGAAAACTCATTGGAGTGGTGCCTCAAGATATCAGCATCTTTTCTGAAAATGCGCTAGAAAATATCCGCTATGGTGATGAAAATGCAAGCGATGAGGATGTAATTAAGGCGTCTAAGATTGCCTTTGTGGATGAATTCATATCCAAGTTACCTGATGGATACAGCACATTCTTAGGTGACCGAGGTGTCAGGCTATCTGGCGGTCAAAAACAACGAATTGCCATAGCAAGAGCTTTACTAAAAAATCCACCATTACTTTTATTGGATGAAGCAACTAGCTCCTTAGATGCAGATTCAGAAAGACTGGTACAACAAGCACTCGAAGAGGCAATGAAAGATAGAACAACCATAGTCATTGCACATAGACTGGCGACTGTCAAAAAAGCTGACAGAATTGTCGTCATGGAGAATGGTCGCATTGTCGAAATTGGCAACCACTCCTCACTTGTGAATAAGCAAGGTCTTTACTCACATCTAGCTAAGCTGCAATTTACTGATGCCTGACAATAAAGAACAACATTT
>NZ_LZFI01000011.1:0-28362 GCF_001889925.1 Polynucleobacter sp. MWH-Adler-W8
GAAGGTGGCTTTTTTAACGACAAAATTAACTATTCAGTTAATTAAGCAACTTTACGGCTTTTAGCAGCTGGCTTAGCAACAGCGTATTGACCTTGAATGTTTGCCAAAGCAGCATCAACACTCTTCTCAAAGTTTGCAAATGCATCAGTTGCAGATGCGCGAACTTGGTCAAACTGTTGGAGTGAAGAATCAAATGCAGTTTTGAATGCAGAAACAAAAGCCTCTGAACCAGCAGGAGCTGTCTTAGTAGCTTCTTTAACAAACTTAACCAAATCAGCACGTGCGTCATCAATAGAAGCGTCAACTACTTGAGCAACTTCTTTGTTACCGTTACGAACTACTTGGTTTACCTTAGCTTGGTAAGCAGCAGCATACTTAGCGGCTTCTTGAGCAGCTTCTGGCTGAGCTAATTTAGCTAATTGCTGTGGATCCTTGATTGCCAACAATTGTGAGCTTGTATCTTGAGCAGCAACTAAAGCATCTTTAGCAGCAGCTTGGTTGATTTCAGCTAATTCTTGAGCGCTTTCAACAGCAACTTGTGCCAAATGTTTAGCAGTTTCGATTGCTTTAGCTTGTGCAGAGGCGAGTTGGTCGTTTAATTGAGTTTGAAACATGATTTATCCTAACTTTAAGTAAATGAGGTTTTTTATTGCGATGCACCATTTTAAGATCCCCATTTTCCAAAAGCAAGATATTTTTGTTGCAAAGCAACATATATTTGCTAAAACCCTATTTCAAGGCTTTAAATGGTGTTTATTGGGTCATTAAATTCTAATTTTCCCATATAGTTTTTAGGGGAATTTGCTAGAAACTTCCAAAAATCATTAGCAATAAAGAGTTTGGTGTCCCTACTTTACCCAGGTGGTAAATTCCTCTGCACTGACTCTAGGAGTGTGAAAACTGTTCACTAACGCGTTTTTGTCGGCATATCCCAGTGCCATACCGCACACAAGCATCTCATTCTCTTTTGCACCGATGCATGGCAGGATGATCTTGGCATAGTCATTCCATGCTGCTTGCGGGCAGGTATCCAAACCTTCACCTCTAGCTGCAATCATCATGTTCTGCAAAAACATTCCATAGTCAAGCATTGAACCCCTGCCAAGCTCCTTGTCGACAGTGAAGAATATGCAAACTGGCGCACCAAATGCCTCAAAGTTTTTTCGATGCTGAGCATGCATCTTGTCTTTATCGCCTTTAGCAATTCCTAAGAGGCCATATAAGCACCAACCGTTTTCACGACGTCTGTCTATGTAAGGGCTAAACCATTTAGTGGGGTAATAGTCGTATGCAGATTGATATTCTTTTGCCAACTCGGGATTGAGTGCAATGTCATCATAAGCAGTGCATACCTTTTTGCATAAATCATCAAGAGCTTTGCCTTCTACAACATAGGCCTTCCAAGGTTGCGTATTAGTACCCGAGGGTGCACGCGCAGAAATATTGAGTAACTTGAGAACGGTCTCTTTGGAGATGGCTTCTTTTGTAAACGCTCTTACCGACATACGCGAGGTTATTGCCTCGGCTGGAGTTAATGCCTTCATTGGTATCCTCTGGCTTTGCTGGGTTTTACTAAGACTTAGCGTTACTAGCTCTTGCTTTATGTAGCTTGCGATAGCTGTCGATCAGGCGATGGTGCCTATCTAGCCCCTCTAACTTCATGCTCGTTGGCGTTAAACCGCAGAAACGAACACTGCCATCGATTGAACCTAAAACAGCATCCATCCTAGCATCGCCATACATACGGCGGAAGTTCAATTCATAGTCTGACATCTCCAATTCATCATCTAGGTGAACTTCAAGGGCAGCATCTAGAGCTTGGTAAAACAATTTACGCTCTACTGTATTGTCGTTGTACTGAAGAAAGGCGCCCACTAGCTCATGTGCTTCCTCAAATTGCTTTAGCGCAAGATGAATCAATAGCTTTAACTCCAGAACGGTGAGTTGGCCCCAAACGGTATTCTCATCAAACTCAATGCCAATTAATGTGGCGATGTCGCCATACTCATCTAGCTCGTTATTTACCAAACGATCTAGAAGTGCATTTAAGCTAGCATCGTCTAGTTGGGATAAATTGAGAATATCCTTGCGGAACAGCAAAGACTTATTGGTGTTGTCCCAAATCAAATCTTCAATTGGGTAGATCTCAGAGTAGCCAGGCACTAAGATTCGACAAGCTGTTGCGCCCAGTTGATCATAGACAGCTACATAAGCCTCTTTGCCAATCTCTTTCAGAATGCCGAACAGAGTTTGGGCTTCTTTAATATTCGAATCCTCACCCTTGCTAGAGAAATCCCACTCTACAAATTCATAATCTGATTTGGCGCTGAAGAAACGCCAGGACACAATGCCACTGGAATCAATGAAGTGCTCAACAAAGTTATTGGGCTCAGTCACCGCCTCGCTGGCAAAGGTAGGTGGGGGCAAATCATTCAGACCCTCTAAGCTTCGACCTTGCAATAACTCAGTCAAACTTCTCTCTAAAGCAACTTCAAGACTTGGATGTGCGCCAAATGAGGCAAAGACACCACCTGTTCTTGGGTTCATTAAGGTAACGCACATCACTGGATAGATGCCTCCCAGAGATGCATCTTTAACTAATACTGGGAAGCCCTGCTCCTCCAGGCTCTGAATACCAGCCAGAATACCGGGATACTTCGCGAGCACTTCTTGCGGCACATCCGGCAATGCAATTTCGCCTTCCAGAATTTCACGCTTTACTGCTCGCTCAAAAATCTCTGACAAGCACTGCACCTGGGCTTCGGCTAAGGTATTGCCAGCGCTCATCCCATTACTGACGAATAGATTCTCAATCAGGTTGGATGGAAAATACACAGTCTCGCCGTCAGATTGCCGTATATAGGACAATGAGCAGATACCGCGCTCTACATTACCGGAATTCGTATCCACTAGATGCGAAGCTTTTAGCTCTCCATCTGGGTTATAAATATCTCGACAGTATTTATCCAGAATTTCAGTGGGCAATGCATCTTTCTTGCCAGGTTTAAACCAACGCTCATTGGGGTAATGCACAAACTCTGCATTAGCAATGTCCTCGCCCCAGTAAGCGCCAGCATAGAAATGGTTATTACTTAAGCGCTCGATATATTCACCCAAAGCAGAAGCCAAAGCACTTTCTTTGGTTGCCCCTTTGCCATTGGTAAAGCACATCGGGGAATGCGCATCACGAATATGCAAGGACCATACATTCGGAATCAGGTTGCGCCACGAAGCGATTTCGATCTTAATACCCAGATTAGCCAAAAGACCCGACATATTGGCAATGGTTTGCTCCAGGGGCAAATCTTTACCCAGAATGTGGGTGCTAACACTAGCATCAGGCTTTAGAGTCAGTAGGCTCTGAGCATCAGCATCAAGATTGGCAACCTGCTCAATAACAAATTCGGGACCTTCCTGCACCACCTTCTTAACCGTACAACGCTCAATTGAGCGCAGAATACCTTGTCGATCCGTTGCTGAAATATCGGCCGGCAGCTCAACTTGAATTTTAAAGATTTGTTTGTAGCGATTTTCTGGATCAACAATATTGTTTTGCGAGAGACGGATGTTCTCAGTAGAAATATTCCGAGTTTCGCAGTACAGCTTTACGAAGTAAGCTGCGCATAAAGCAGATGAGGCTAAGAAGTAATCAAATGGCCCTGGCGCAGAACCATCGCCCTTATATCGAATAGGCTGGTCAGCAATGACCGTGAAGTCATCGAACTTTGCCTCTAGACGAAGCTTATCGAGAAAGTTGACTTTGATTTCCATGGGGATGCTTCCAAAATAGCGAAAAAAATGTTGTGAGCATCATTATCCATCCCAACACCATCTGCGGAATGGCTTTAAAGGCTATGTCAGCCACATTTGGCGATATATGCCATCCCGATCATAATCTTGGGTTTGCTTAGCCACATTAAAAGGCCTACCCCCTCTAGGATCAGTGCCCTTGCCGGCAATATATAACCAGTTGCCTTGATTGCTATAAACATCATAGTCAATCAATTGATATTCAAACCAAGCAGAACCTGCTTGCCAATCACCCTTCATATCATAAATCCAATAGCTCGCCACAATTTGACGCATACGATTGGATAGATAGCCCGTTTTTTTCAATTCACGCATGCCAGCATCTATCAGTGACTCCCCGGTAGCGCCAGACGACCATTGATAGAAATTTTCACCATCAAACTGATTGCTAGACACCCTACTTAAACCTTTGGAGTTGTAGAGTCTTTTGCCATATTTAAAGTGCAGAAACCGGAAGTAGTCTCTCCAAAGCAGCTCAAACCAAAGCCAGTAGGTTCCATCATTTGCCCCATAGCAAAATTCATAATCTGCTAATTGCTTTGCAATGCAGCCCGCAGAGCAACAACCCTGGGCCAGCCATGGAGAGAATTTGCTGGAGTAGTCCATACCAATCAGCTCATTACGTGTTTGTTTGTAAGTATCAGGAAGGCCTCGCTCAAAATATTGCCGAATATGCATATGAGCACTCTGCTCCCCACCAAAAAAATTTCCGATACTAGATGAAATGTTGCTGTTGAATGCTTTGATAGAGGGTATTTCGATAGCAGGCAATGAAGGTATGCTTTTGGGAGAATCGACAGGGACGGAAAATCTTAAGCCCCTCTTTTCTACTTGCTGACGGAATTGGGTAAAGATATCTGGCATCTCTTCCAATGCAAATGGTAGAGAGTGAGCATCCAACATACTCGATTGCCATCTTGAATGAATCTTAAATCCAGCAGCACTTAATAGCGCCACTTGCTCTAATTCTTCAGGCGCCTGAATTTGCTCGCAATAAATAAGATCTGCTTGAATCTGACTTTTCAATTTCTCAAACACATGCAAGACATCACCAGTGACCTCATATAGGTCCGATCCCAGTTCTCGTAGCTGACCACGTAATTCCTGAAGGGTTTGATCTAAAAATACCCGACGATGCTCCCCCATCCTCGGAAATCCCCATGCGGTATCTTGCTCTAAGTTGGTCTGATGAATATAGACTGGTAGCAGATGATCCGCTGACTTGCATGCCTGCAAAAACGATGGGTTATCTTCCAGACGGAGATCATTTCTAAACCAATAGATTGCAGTTGTCATTTATCTACACCAATCCGAATCACTTGATTTCTATAGGCACCCGATAGCGCCTTTTTGACTATCTTATAGATGTCGAGATCAAACTCCACTTCACCCGACTGTGCCAACTCATAAAGCTCATCCTGATTAATCGCAGTACCCAAATAGCACCATTTATCGACCACAATCATCTCACCACCCTCTTTAATGGCAATGGCTCCAGAATATGGCCAAACCTGAACCTTAAAGAGGTCCATGGCTGTTTTTAACTGTAAATTATGTAAGGCGATAGGGGTAATGTTGATGCAGGTTCCACTGCATTGCTTTACTTGATAGCCAAAGCAAGATTTACCCTCAATACGCTTCTCCAAGCCAAGCAAGGCTTCGCATAAATGGTGTTTTTTTGCCAATGCCTTTAAATAAGCATGCGCCTCTCGCTTGCTATAGAACAAGCCGTATAAATTATCTTGCAAACCAGGAGCCAAATGATGATGAGTTACTAAAGAAGGTGTCAGAACACCACTAACATCCTCCTCTAAGCTCCAGGCACAAAGATCCTTTGATTTACGTAGCTTAATATTCAGAGAAGGCATACGCTCTTTTATCAATCTCGACTCAAGAATTAAAGCGCCTAGCTCTCCACTCGTCTCGATCCAATCAATATCGCGAACCTGCAAAGAAAGTTTCATTTCTTTACGTTGCGTTAAAGCACCCTGAAAATGCCCCATCACCCTGCTCCGCAAAGAAATACTTTTGCCAATATAAAGAGGGGTCTTATTTTCTCCATAAAAGATATAGCAACCTGGGCCATCGGGTATGGAGTCAATTACACCCTGGTCTATGTTAGGGGGAAGACTAGCATTGCCAATGAGTTGGTTTATCGCCTCATTTAACTTTTCTTGCCCAAACTTTGACTCACACACACGCCAAAATTGAAGCAATAAATCAGCATCCCCTAGTGCACGATGTCTAGCACTTACCTTCAGTCCATGCGTACTAATGATGGTGTCGAGGTTATGACGTGGCTGATCTGGGAAAAGTAATCGAGATAGCTTTACGGTACATAAAACTTTAGGCTTAAAGTCAATGCCAACCCTCTTAAAAGAGGCCTTGATAAAACCATAATCAAAGCGAGCGTTATGAGCGACAAATATTTTTCCCTCAAGCTCTTTTTTTAAATCTTCAGCCAACTCAGAAAAACAAGGCCGCCCTTGGACCATTGATGGAGAAATGCCAGTCAGTCTTTGAATATTTTGTGGGATATAGGTTTGAGGATCAATCAACTTTTCCCACATCTGAACCTGATTACCCGCTAGGGTTTTAATTCCAATTTCAGTAATGCGGTCACGATCGAAATGAGACCCTGTGGTTTCAATATCTACAAAAGCTAAATCTGGGTAAGGGCCACGCTGACTGTTCACGCTAGAACCGTTAATTCCATTTAGCTTGCAGATGAAACTCTATTCAGATAGTCAGCAAAACTAAAAATAGAGTTTGGCCCGCGAGGCACATCCTCAACTTTTTTAAAGCTTGTTTTAACAACCTTTTGAGTTTCGCCTTTTTTCTTTTTTTCGTGACTAGGGGTAGCTTGCTTTTCTATTGGCAAGTATGGCTTTCGCTCCGGCGCAGTTTGAACCTCACTAAAGCGTGGAATGTAATCTTTGATAGCAGAGGCTAGCGTCACATTAGAGATGCAGCTCATCATGTAGGTTTCAAGTGATTGATAGAGCTCTTTAGCAATATCCGATACCTCCACTTTTTTCTTCTTAATTAGGTTCATTGCTAGAACGATATCCTTGATGGTAATAATTCTAGGATCCTTTGAAAGTTGATACCCGCCTGCCCGACCTCTAACTGCAGTCACAAGACCCGACTCCCTTAGTGGGCGCAGCAAAAGTTCGATACGACTGACTGATATATGTTGTCTTTTTGCTATCTCTGGCGCAGGGACAAGCTGCCCATTTGCTGAATGGCTTGCAATATCTACGAGGGTATTGAGAGCTACCCTGACTGCTTTAGTGACTTCCATAGGGGCTTTCGACATAAAAGTTAGATTGGATCTAGTATGAAACTGATCCCAAAAGTGTGCTGCAGCGCATTAATTAACCCTATCTAACTTATGGTTGAAATAATTAGACCCCAGCACCCCCAAGCCTATCGGCTACTGCGCTTTCTCGCTTGTATTCTGGCTGGCGGATTCATTTCTCAAGCCATTAGCTGTCTAGCGGCTTATTTATTAATTAGTGATTCACAAGCCGCAGGTATGGTGGCGCACATAGTAGTTCAGCATCTTTCCAATTACTTTTTAGGATGTGCGTTCGCAATCTTAAGTATTGCCAACGTTCTCATTAAAAGGGGTTTGTTTCCACTTAAGAATATCCGCCTTCCTTTACTAATAATGATGATGGCAGTTGCAGTGGTTAGCTTTCTTCTCATACCTCGCATGGATTACTTGCGTGAAACGGCATTATTAGACGGCACGCCAGTCATGCTCTCGCCGTTTGCTAATTACTTTCAGGTTTTGAATATCTTGACCCTGATGCTGCTACTTACGCAGATCATTGCTAGTATTTTGGTGGCATGGCGTTTGGTTGACTCAAAATCAACCTAGGTGAGCTCGAACCGCAGCAATCAAGGGTATCTGCTGCTCTGGTCTTAGAAACTGACCCAGCTCTATACGTAGGCTTGATTGGCTGATGTGAAAGACTTTCGAGCCTTCCGATGGCAATTCAATTTTGGCCCACTGCGTATTCAGCTCATACACAGTCTCTTTGTAGCCAATGAATTTTTTGACCAGAAGACGTTTTTCATCAATCTCAATCGTTTCACAATCTAACGCATGTCTACAGTAAATTAGAAATCCGAGCGTTACCGCACAAAGCTCCAAAGCTGTAAAAATGGGAATGACCCAAACGCCTGCCAAAAAAAACCCAGTTGCAACTGTTAGGGAGAGACAAACCAGGACAATATAGAACTTGAGGAGCTGCCTGGGAGTCAGTGCGCAGTTTCTGCGCATTTGCCAGCGCTTCATATTGATGTAGTTCTGGAAATGAATAGTGAGAGCTTATTGGCTTTTGCTACGCTCTTGAGATTTCGCCAATTGATCCGCGCTTCTTTGTTGAAAATCTACCATGGAGTGATATCCCATTTGATAACAAGGGCAATGCTTACCCAGAATCCAGCGAGCGAGTTTGACACGAAGTTTTTGGATCATTTTTACCTCTTATTGGTGAACCTCAAATGTAAACGGAAAATGCATTTATTGCTGAGCGCAGATTAAAACTGGGGGGGTATTTACCGCGAGATTCGCGTCAGCAAAAATTATTCAAATCCATTACATTGATTACATGACTAATATAGACTCCACCACTCGAAAAATACCGCTATTCCCATTGGGAACCGTACTATTTCCGGACGGCGTAATTGCCCTCAAGATCTTTGAGGCACGCTACCTCGACATGATTAAGACATGCTTGCGTGAAAAAACAGAATTTGGCGTTGTTAGCATCATGAAAGACCAGGACTCCAAAGAAGATTCGCCCCTGGTTTTTTCCCAAATCGGAACTCTGGCTCTTATTGAAGATTTTGACCCTATTCAACCCGCCTTGTATATGACTAAGTCATCTGGAACGCAGCGCTTTAAGCTTCTTCATAGCCAACAAGAGGCTAATGGTCTGTGGATTGGTGAAATTGAGCTTCTAGCGAATGATCCCGTTACCCCTATCCCTGAAGAACATCAAAAGGTTGTGAAACTATTGAATGAAATTATTTCAGTGATTCAAAGTGAAGATTTATTAGAAGAATCCCCGTTTAAGAAACCCTTCAAAACAGATGACTGCGGCTGGGTGTCTAATCGCCTTGCAGAACTGTTACCCATCTCCTTGGCCCAAAAGAACCATCTACTAGCCCAAACTAATCCCAGAATCAGACTTGACCTAGTTACGGAAATTATTGAAGACGATGGCTTAAGCAATCTCATGCTGCACTAAATCCATGCTTGATGAGCTTATTCGCAAAACGATTCGTGAAATGGTGGGCGGTGGTGGGCCCCCGGTTGCCTTTCTAACGCCAGCAGGCGATCGCGGCCTCTTTGGCCCGGAATCTATTGCCTGGAAAGTTCATGCGGACTTTATTTCAATGATGATTGGCGGCATTAGCTCGCTGATCATGCAAGCTCTTCATCCACAAGCCTTAGCAGGAGTATGGGATCACTCTAGCTTTAGAGAGGACCTTAAAGGTAGGCTCGGTAGAACGGCTTTCTTCATTGCCGCTACCACCTATGGATCAAATGAGATGGCAGAAAAAATTATTGAAAGGGTTAATCAGATTCATGCAAAGATTAATGGCTTTGATGAATTCGGAAAACCATATTCGGCTACCGATCCACACCTACTAGCCTGGGTTCATCTCACAGAAACGCATAGCTTTATGCAGGCTTTTGAAGACTATAGAAAAGAAAAGCTGAGCTCACAAGACAAGGATCAATACTTTGTTGAAATGAAATCCCTAGGCGAAAGAATGGGCGCCCATAATTTGCCCGTCACCTATGCTAAAACAGATAGTGCAATTCAACACTATATTCCTGAGCTTTACTTTGGAGAACGCGCAAAAAGTATCCTCGATTTGCTCGAGAACTTTCCTAGTAAGCTTGCTGCAAAGCCCTTTATCAAACTCATTACTCGTGCCGGCTATCTAAACCTGCCGGATTGGGTCTACCCATTTATCAAAAGGCCAACTCCTAGCCTGATTGAGCGCTTAGCAGTGAAAAAGAGTGTCGATTTAATTTCAGTACCGATTCGCGAGGCCCTTAAGGATGGGGTGGCCGCCCACTCGCTCCGTAGAGTTTATGGATAATTTATTTGGGAAGACGTCATGATCACTAATTACCTGATATCAGCTATGGTTGGCATCATGCTTTTCTTTACTATCGTTGTAGCCCCAACTGTTTTTAAGGTGCTACCCACTGAATGGTCTGGCAAGTATGTTCGCAACTTCTTTCCCAAGTACTATGCTTGCCTAGGCCTGATTACCACTGCCTGCATTTTTACCGTGGCTGATGGAGATAGCAAGATTTTATTGGCGATCTGCGCACTACTATTTGCCTTTACCCTCTTCTACCTGACTGGAAAAATTAATGAGGCCAAAGATCAGGGCAAAAGTCGTCACTTTCATTTATTGCATGGTGCAAGCGTTGCTATCAACTTATTTCAGTTGATTGCTTTTATTTATCTTTTGGTCAAAACGTCATAAATAGATTGGTGGCTAAGATTCAGGCTTCAACTTGCTTGGATCCGATTCCTTAACCGCATCTTGCTTAATTGGCAAGCTCAAACTAGGGGCAGACATTTTTTCGCCATCCCAAACTTGCCCACACCAACACTCACCTGCATCATTAATGATGCATACGCCTGAGCCACAGCAACGCTTGTCTGGGGTCTTCATACATTAGCCTAATCAAGAAATTGAAATTAGGGCTATTCTAGGGTTTTTATGAAACTAGCGCTTGATCTTGCAACCAGTAAATGATGCAAAGCACTTTATTTGAATCCCCCCTCGGCGACTCAGCTGCGAATATTTTGCCAAAGGATGGGGGCGCTCGCTACTATCCCAAGGTCCTTACTGAACATGACTGCAAGGCAATGATGGGCCAACTTCAGAACTCCCTCAAATGGGAAGCAGAACAACTCATGATGTTTGGAAAGTTGGTGACCACTCGGCGTAAAGTTGCTTGGGTTGCCGATCCTCTGTGCAACTATACCTACTCTGGGGTAAAAAAGATTCCACAAGCCTGGACATCTGAACTCGTCCTGATTAAAGAGAGGCTAGAAGAAATATCACAAACCGAGTTTAATTCTTGCCTACTGAATTTCTACCATGATGGAGATGATGGTATGGGCTGGCACAGTGATGATGAAGAAGAACTCGATCCCGCATCTCCGATTGCTTCACTTAGCCTTGGGGCTCAACGTAAATTTGCCTTTCGCCATAAAAAAGACAAAGGCACAATCTCTCTTTTTTTGGAGAGCGGGAGCGTACTCATCATGCATCCGCCCACTCAAAAGTATTGGCAGCACGCTTTGCTGAAAACTAAAAAGGTGTCGGATATACGCATGAATTTAACTTTTAGAAAAATCAATACTCATGCCAAGTGAGTCCAAATCAAAAGTCACTGTGGCTATCATAGGCGCAGGCTTAGCAGGCCTTAGCTGTGCCACTAGATTGCAAACGCTTGGCTTTCAAGTTCAGGTTTATGAAAAGAGTCGTGGGCCAAGCGGTCGGATGAGTACTCGTCATGGAGAAGGTTGGTCTGCGGACCATGGAGCTCAATATTTCACAGCAAGAGATCCCGTGTTTATTGAGGCACTCAATACTTGGATTAAGGCAGGAGTAGCCGCCAACTGGAATCCACGCTTATCCGTATATGAGGGTGGGCAATGGCGAGAGAGTAATTCCACTGAGCATCGCTATGTGGGCATTCCCGCCATGAACGCACCCGGTCAATATTTAGCTAAAACCATCTCGATTGAGTTTAATCAGACTATCGATAAGATTTACCAGCAAGATGAGAAATGGTTTCTTCATAGCCTAGAGAATGGCGATATTACCCAATCTTTTGATTACCTAGTATTGGCAATACCTGCACCTCAGAGCCGCACTCTTGCTAAATTGGTAGATCACTCCATTGAAGCAGTTTGCTCTAGTGTAAAAATGCAAGGCTGTTGGACAGTGATGGCACGCTTCTCAGAAAAAATGCATATGCCCTTTGATGCTGCCTTCATTAATAATGAAATCATTAGCTGGATTTCCCGAAATCATTCCAAGCCTGGACGTACTGGCCAAGAGACCTGGACAATACATGCCACCCCCCTATGGAGTCAGCAAAGGATTGAGTTAGATAGAGAGGATGCTGGCAAGTTAATTCTAGAGTCGGTAAAGAAGCTTGGACTCAATTGTCAGAATGCTGAAATTTCCATTCATCGCTGGCGTTACGCAAGCGGAGCAATCAATACAGAAATGGGATTTATTCTGCATGAAGATAATAAGCTCAGCCTTTGTGGGGATTGGCTCAATGGTGGCAGAGTAGAAGGGGCCTGGTTAAGTGGCTATCAATTAGCAAGTGCAATCCATATTTCAGCAGCATTAAACACATAAGGATTACATCATGACCTGCGAAGCATCTATTGAATTACGAGATCTAAAACTCCAAACCCAGATTGGTACATACAAAACCGATGACATCATCCCTCATAGTCATTTATTGGATCTCACACTTTGGATTGACTCGAATCTCGTGTTTATTTCCGAGGACAAGATGAGTAATGTCTTTGATTACGACCCTCTTGTACTTGAGATTACGAGGCTAGCTAGTAATTGTCATTATGAAACTCAAGAAAGACTGATGAGCAGAATCGTTGAAGCTTGCGCCAATTATCCTGAGATTCAATCGCTAGATATCGGCCTTAGAAAATCTCCCGTTCACAATAACTCGGGCTCGCTTGGCGTTAGACTAAGTCTTGATGAGGAAGCTTTATTGCAATTAAGAAGCTAAATCTTATTTATTGATAAATTACTGCTGCAGTATTTATCAGCGATATGAGGCGCCTTGCTTGCCATCACCACTATCCAAAAGATGCCCAGTTTTCACAAAGATAGTGCAGCCCTCTTTGCTAAACGGTTGATGCAGACTCATGTGAGGGCTCCTGATCCAAGAGCCGGCAGGATAGCGCCCATGCTCATCTTCAAACACCCCATCCACCACAAAGATTTCTTCGCCGCCGTAATGCTCATGCGGATTGAAATACGTTTGAGGCGCCCAACGCACTAAGGTTGAACCGCTACCTTGCTGCATGAGTGGCATCACATTTAGCCCAGGAACCATGCCCTGGTACCAAGGTGTAGTTTTGGTATCGATTACCTCTCGCACCACCTGATCTGGACCAAGATGCCGCAACTTCACAAAAAGAGTACAGCCAGACTTGCTAAATGGCGCATGAGAAGATCCCGGGGGATTCATGAGGTAAGTACCAGCAGGATAGTCACCTGTCTCATCGCTAAACACCCCATCTAAAACCAAGATCTCCTCACCAAATTCATGGGTGTGGGTTTTAAATTGGGTGCCAGGCTGATAGCGCACGATAGAAGTCGCTTTTGCCACCTCATCGCCTATACGGTCAAGTATGCGCCGCTCAACCCCTGGCTCAGAACTAGGGATCCAAGGCAAATCATGATGGTTAATGACGACTCGTTGGCTGTAATCAGAATTGATATTCACTTGGTATATTTTATATATGCAAACATCCCTAAGCATAGCAAGCTAATGGGGTAGGCGCTTAAAGGAGAAAAAGGGGTGCATACCCTCTAATACAAACTACGCTACAGTCTCATGAATACACTGCACTTAGTTATTGATTATCGGTTTAAAAGGGTTTCATGAGCATACTTCCCAATCCATTTAGCGCACTTGTCATCGGAGCATCGGGGACTATTGGCTCCCATTTTGTAAAACTATTGGAGAGTGATACATCTTGCTCCAGAGTAATTGGCATTCATCGAAATTCTGATCATGCAATTGACTACTCTCAACCTGAAACTATTGAAGCCTCCGCAAGCAGTCTGGCTGAGTTGGGGCCATTTCAACTAATCATTAATACTATTGGTGTCTTGCACTCGGAACAATGGATGCCTGAAAAGAAATTAGATGATTTGAATTCAGCTCAACTGGCCGAGATGTTCAATACAAACACCATTGGTCCAGCCCTAACAATCAAGCATTTCTCAAAAGTCCTGGACCCAAAGCATGGAGTTATGGCAACCCTCTCTGCTAAAGTGGGCAGCATTGAAGATAATCGACTGGGTGGTTGGTATAGCTATAGAGCTTCAAAAGCCGCGCTCAACATGATCATCAAAACAGCCTCTATCGAATTTGCAAGAACCAAACCCAATATTGCTTTGATTGCTCTCCACCCCGGCACCGTGAAATCTGGATTGTCACAGCCTTTTCGTGGCCAACAAATCGGCAGAGATCCCTTAGAGGCTGTGACTGATATGTTCAACGTACTTGCGAATGTAAATAAGGAAGATTCAGGCAGCTTTCTGACTTACTCAGGAGAAAAACTGCCTTGGTAGCAATTAGAGCCCGTCTAGATTCATCACGCTACAACACCTATAGGCAACTGAAAATTACTCAGTAACTTGAACACCCTTCCAAAATGCAATATACCCAGCAATATTATTTGCAGCTGATTTAGGTTCAGGGTAGTACCATGCAGCATCTTTGTTTGATTGACCGTTGACCTCTACGTCATAGTAACTAGCGGTGCCCTTCCAAGAGCACACAGTATGTTTTTCTGACTTCTTAAAAAACTGCATATTTAAGCTAGCAGGTGGAAAGTAATGATTGCCCTCCACCACAATAGTTGCATTTGAATCCCCCAAAACTTCGTTATTCCAAATAGCCTTCATACCATCTCCTTGTGAAGATTTAGCATAAAGCAAATATCAACTTTATGCTGTATAAAGATTGACGACTTTAATGTTTAATCTGTCATCAAAAATTCATGCAAATACCGACTTCTTCAACAAATACCGCCACAATTGATCATGATTTTATTCCTGAGATAGAGTTGGGCTTACTGGCTGAGAACGCCTCTATTTCTCCAAAGTTTTTATACGACCCCTTAGGGTCACACCTCTTTACTGCCATTACTCTATTGCCAGAGTACTACCCAACCAATACTGAAAAAAATATTTTTTCTCAATACAAAGATCAAATTTCACAAGCGGTGGGTATTGGTGGCACCCTAATTGATTTAGGCGCTGGAAATTGCCAAAAAGCAGAATCTTTTTTTGAATCTCTTAAGCCCTCGAACTATCTGGCGATTGATTTTTCGGTCGAGTATTTGCAAGATGCATTAAATAAGCTTGCGGGAAAATATCCGCATATTCTGATGCAATGCATTGGTATGGATTTTTCCAAGCAACTTATCATTCCCGACTCCATTGCACCGACTAAAAGGACTTTCTTTTATCCAGGCTCTAGCCTTGGAAATTTCCTCCCATCAGAAGCACTTCATTTGCTCAGTCAAATCAAGAATCAAGCCAATGATGGCGGCTTGTTAATTGGCGTGGACTTGATGAAAGAGGATGCAGTGCTGATGACAGCATATGATGACCCTCTAAAAGTAACGGCTGCTTTCAACCTTAATATTCTCCGGTCGACCAACTCGCATCTGAACTCTAATTTCAAGGTAGAACAATTCAGACATGTAGCCAAAGTAAATCATGCAGAAAATAGGGTTGAGCTTTATTTGGAAGCGCTCGAGAACGTAATAGTTTCATGGCCAGGAAAATCCAGGGAATTTAAAAAAGGTGAGTTGATTCACACAGAGAATTCACACAAGTACACTATTGAATCTATCAAGCAATTACTGATGAGTGCTGGTTTTGAAACTACACAAATCTGGACTGATCCCAAAAACTATTTCGCGGTGATTTATGCTAAATAACACCTCGTATCAAATACCCTCAGCAGATGGGCTACTAGAGCAATTCTATAGCTCAAGAAAGTATTCTGTAGATCTCATTGCGAATTTGAGCGCAGAAGACTGCCAAGCACAATCCATGGAGGATGCGAGTCCCGCTAAGTGGCATTTAGCACACGTCACTTGGTTTTATGAAGTAATGGTTCTGAGAGCTTTTGAAAAGAACTTTTCTTTTTGGAATCCTGAATTCGCTGTTTTATTTAATAGCTATTACAACGGGGTCGGAGATAAGCATCCACGTAGTAAGCGCGGCCTATTAACACGCCCCTCTCTCCAGCAAGTACTAGAATGGCGTAAAAATATTGAAGATCGAGTTCAGACTCTCTTAAAAGAAAATTGTTCTGAAGAGCTGCTTTGGCTAATACAGCTTGGAATCAACCATGAACAGCAACATCAAGAGTTGCTATTAACAGACATTCACCATCTTTTTTCTAACAACTCACTTTGGCCAATCTACACCCCTAAAAACAACGAGTTCTCCTCAGTAGAGAAGCCATTTGAATGGATAGAGGGTGCCAGTGGGCTAGTTCAAGTTGGCCACAAAGGGAACAGTTTTCATTTCGATAACGAAGGCCCACAACATTCCGCGCTAAATCAAATCCATTCGATTGGCAGTCGACTCGTGAGTAATTTAGAGTGGCTTCAATTTATTGAGGCTGGTGGCTATGATAATTTTCAATGGTGGTTAGATGCAGGATGGGCATGGCTTAAGGCGGAAAAGATTACTGCTCCACTGTATTGGAATAAAGATAGTCAAAATCAGATGTTGCGCTTTTCGCTGAATAGCAATACACCACTTAATCCACACGCACCAGTATCAAATATCAGCTATTTTGAAGCAGATGCTTTTGCGCGCTGGGCCAGCCAAAATCTCGCTGGCTTTGCTGGAGCTCGTCTACCCACTGAATTTGAATGGGAGGTATTTGCACAATCGCATTTTGAGTCTATCGATGATCTATTTGGCAAAGCCTGGCAATGGACTAGCAGTAACTACACCCCCTATCCTGGCTATCAGCCCTGGGGTGGCATTGCAGGCGAATACAACGGTAAATTTATGGTCAACCAGATGGTACTCAAAGGTAGCTCTACTTACACACCTGCAGGGCACTCAAGAATTACGTATCGTAATTTTTTTCCAACACATGCACGTTGGCAAATGACGGGCTTAAGGCTTGCTAAAGATGGCATTTGATTTTGATACTCCTACCGATCGATTAAAGACGGACTCTATTCGCTGGGATATTGCCCACAGCAAAGAGGTGCTTCCTTTATGGGTAGCGGATATGGATTTTAAATCCCCGCCCTGCGTGATTCAAGCGCTAAACGAGAGAGTGCAACAAGGAATTTATGGCTATACCCATAGCCCCAATCAAATGAACAGGATGATTGCAGACTATTTGCAAGAACAATACCAATGGACCATAGATCCCGATTGGATTGTGATCCTACCTAGTGTTGTTTCTGGACTTTATACAGCCGTCCAGCAACTCACCAACAAAGATGATGGCGTTCTCGTTCCCAATCCTGTCTACCATCATCTACGTCTTGCTTGCACCACTGCCAATAGATTACTTCAAGAAATGCCACTGGCATTAAAAGAGGGTCGATGGGTTTTACCGAGTGATCAGTTTTTGGAAATTATTAGTGCTAAGACTAAATTGGCCTTATTTTGCAACCCCCAAAATCCAGGCTCTACTGTATTTACCAGGGATGAGCTAAAAGAATTTGGTAATTTTTGCGTTCAGAATGATTTATGGATTTGTTCGGATGAGATTCATGCAGGTCTTGTGCTGGCTGAGGACAGAAAACACATCCCCCTCGCTAGTATTAGTAAAGAAATTTCAGAGAAGACTGTTACCTTAATGTCCTTAAATAAGACCTTTAACTTCCCTGGCATCGGCCTCGCTTGGGCAATTGCAGAAAACCCAGTCTTACGTAATGCAATGCAGGTTGACCTTCATAGAACCATTGCTCCGCCCTCTTTGCTAGCCTATACAGCAACAATGGCAGCAATGAAGGAAGGTGAACCTTGGAGAAAAGCCTTGATTGAATACTTGAGAAAGAATCGGGATTTGATTCAAGAAAGAATTGGCAGTATTACCGGATTAAGCCTAGATAAAATGGAAGGTAGCTATTTGGCCTGGATTGATTGCACTCAACTTAAGAACCAAAATCCCTATCAACTCCTCCTTGATGCTGGCTTAGCCACTTCACCAGGTAGTCAATTTGGTAGAGATCAATTTGTCAGACTCAATTTTGGAACACAAAGAAGCCGAGTCAATGACGCTTTAGATATTATTCAAAAGACCTGCTCATAAAAACAGATGAAACCAATTATTAAAATAGATTTTGTATCCGATATCGCCTGCCCTTGGTGTGCTGTAGGCCTCGGGAATCTGAATCAAGCAATGGAGGAGCTAAAGGATAAGGTGGATTTTCAAGTTCACTTTCGTCCATTTGAGCTAAATCCAAATATGCCCAAAGGTGGTCAAGATGCTATTGAACATCTCATGGGAAAGTATGGGTTAACAGCAGAGCAGGTCAAAGTTAATCAAGCCAGTATTAGAGCTAAGGCATTAGATGCTGGATTTGAGTTTCATCCTGAGGGCCGCAAAAGGGTTTACAACACCTTTGATTCTCATCGCCTTTTATATTGGGCGGCCAAAGAATATGACTTGAAAAAACAAGCTGCATTAAAAGCAGAATTATTTAAAACCTACTTCTGCCTTGCGGTTAATTTAGATGATCAGAAAAATCTATTAGATGCAGTAAATCGTGCTGGCTTAGACCCTGAAAAGGCGCAGGCAATTCTAGATGGAGATGAATTCGAAGGTGAAGTGAGAGCAGAAGAGGCAGTCTATACGAATGCAGGAATCAGCTCTGTACCCTCCATCATCCTTAATGATCAATACCTTTTGCAAGGTGCACAGCCTCCTGAGTCATTCATCAATGCATTTGAGCAGCTAATTCAGAAAACTTGAAAATAAACTATCTGCGATAAATCACTTGCCTTGCTTAAGAACTACCTTGCTATGCTGCTCTTTATCAGGCTCAGGTCTTGTTCCAGAAATATAGGCTTTTGCGGCACTGTAAACATATTTCAATGCCTGCATACCTGCGTTATCCCAAAACTCCCCTTCGTGGGCTGTAAATTTCAGAATAGCAATATTCGGGTCAGACTTTCCATTTGGGAACCATACTTTCCACATTTCCTTCCACATCCCCTCAATTAATTCGCGATCCTTCAGAATACTTAGCTCACCACTTACAGAAGCATATTTTCTGGCGCCTTGAAAGGTGACCAGGGCATGAGGGTTCGCATTAATTTCATCAACCTTAATTGAATTGAGGTCTGTCACAAAGTAAGTGGTGCACATGCCAACATCTAGACGTGCAATGGCCATAGGCCGTGCATGCATGCCATTAGGGCTATGGGTTACCAACATCGCAATATCAAATTCGCTTACTAGATCAAATAAATCCTTACTTGTGCTCTTATGCATGAGATTGCAAATCTCACTACCTTGGTTCGATTCCAGGTTTCCGCCTCCAAATTCAGCGTTCGACTACAAGTACTCTGAACACCTTAAGCATCCCCTTTCAAGCTACTGATTAAGATTTTTTACAGTGGCTTGATTTCTAATATCATTAGCGCTTATGACTAACATCCTCTCTATTTCCCATCTCAATAAGATTTATCAGTCTGGCTTCCAGGCCCTAAAAGACATTAATTTAGAAATATCCAAAGGTGAGATCTTTGCTCTGCTTGGACAAAATGGTGCAGGAAAAACCACTCTCATCAGCATTATTTGCGGAATCGTGAGCCCCAGCAGCGGTCTGATTTTAGTAGATGGTAAAGATATCATTGGCGATTACCGCGAGGCTAGAGAGTTAATTGGCCTCGTACCTCAAGAGCTCGCTACCGACTCTTTTGAAACTGTTTGGAATACCGTAACATTTAGTCGGGGCTTGTATGGGAAAGCGCCTAATCCGGCCTTCATTGAAAAGATTCTGAAAGACTTGTCCCTATGGGATAAACGTCATAACAAGATCATGACACTATCTGGTGGTATGAAGCGCCGAGTGATGATTGCAAAAGCACTCTCCCATGAACCCAGCATTCTTTTTCTGGACGAGCCCACTGCTGGAGTGGATGTCAGCCTCAGAAAAGATATGTGGAATTTGGTCAAAATTCTAAAAGACAACGGCACTACCGTCATTCTCACGACTCACTATATTGAAGAGGCTGAAGACATGGCAGACCGCATTGGCATTATTCGTAGCGGCGAGCTCATCATGGTGGACGACAAATTAGCCCTCATGAATAAATTGGGTAAAAAGGAGTTAACCCTTCAACTACAAAGCCCGCTCCAGAGCCTGCCGAGGGAGTTGGATTTACCGAGTCTAAGTCTTTCAGAAGATAAATATGAGCTTACTTATCGCTTTGACTCCAAAGACGAAGATATTGATATTGCACAGCTACTTCAAAAGATCACAAGCCTAGGCATTATCTTTAAGGACCTCCATACAAAACAGAGTTCATTAGAAGAAATCTTTGTAAATCTCGTTAACTCAGAGGAAGATACCCATGAAGCTTAATTACCATGGTGTACGGTCTATTTATAAATTTGAGATGGCAAGAACACGGCGCACGTTAATGCAAAGCATTATTGCTCCTGTTATCTCGACATCCTTGTACTTTATTGTATTTGGTTCTGCGATTGGTTCACGCATGACCCAGATGGAGGGGATCTCCTATGGGGCATTTATCGTGCCTGGCCTAATCATGCTTTCACTGCTCACACAAAGTATTTCTAATGCCTCATTTGGAATCTACTTTCCTAAATTTAGCGGAACCATTTATGAGATCCTCTCTGCGCCGATATCCCCACTGGAGATTGTGATGGGCTACGTTGGTGCTGCAGCAAGTAAATCGATTATTTTGGGCTTAATCATTCTGGCTACTGCTACTTTTTTTGTACCACTGCAAATAGACCATCCTTTATGGATGCTATTTTATTTGGTGATCACGTCAATCACTTTCAGCATGATTGGTTTCATCATTGGGATATGGGCAGATGGCTTTGAAAAACTCCAAGTGGTACCTCTACTCATCATTACACCGCTGACTTTCCTGGGTGGAAGCTTTTATTCGATCTCTGTTTTGCCACCCTTCTGGCAAAAAGTAGCCCTACTCAACCCAGTTGTATATCTCATTAGTGGCTTTCGCTGGAGCTTTTATGGCATTGAGGACGTGTCGCTTTGGGTAAGCCTAGGAATGACAATGTCTTTTTTAGCAATATCAATTGCCGTTGTCATTTGGATCTTTAGAACAGGTTACCGTCTTAAGAAATAATCTGGAAAAGACAAAACCCTCAACATTGCTGATGAGGGTTTGCTTTTTTGGTGGGTTGATCAGGACTTGAACTTAGAACTAGGCGCTCTATTTTGAAAGCGCCTAAATTTAAAAATGGTTTTCAATGATCATCTCTGATTTAGGGATGAATCCTGGCTTTGGCCATGCTGGTTTAACACCCTTACCAACGACCAACATAGCAGCAATGGCATAGTCTTTAGGTAAATGAATCAGCTCTGCCACCTTATCAAAATCAAAGCCTACCATTGGGCATGAGTCATAGCCCATAGCCTTAGCAGATAGCATCATAGTTTGTAACATGATGCCAGCAGAGCGCATTGCTTCATCTCTTTGTAGTTGCTCTTTTCCAGAGTAAAAAGGATGAATCCAAGGAACTAAAATATCTTGCGCTTCTTTAGGCGCATTTACCCAATATCGAGCAGGATCTTTTTCCCATGCCTTGATATCAACAGTCACTACAAATAATAGAGATCCATCAGTTACTTGAGCTTGATTATGAGCGGCCTCTCGCAGCTCTGCTCTTAAAGCCTTGTCTGTAACATTTACCAAACGCCAGTGTTGGATATTGAATGAGGATGGCGCTTGCATAGCGAGATCTAACATCTGGTCAGTCTCTTGCTTAGTAAATTCATGGCTTGGGTCAAAGTGCTTAACAGCTCTACGTTCGCGGATTGCATCAAATGTATTCATATTTTTTCCTAAAGTGGTTATTTGAATATTAAAAAATTATTCTTTTACTGGTGGCGTAGCGCGATATTGACCCTGAAAGGCAAGCATCCAACCCGGATACTCAGGCGACAATGCGCTGACTTCATCCAGGGACTTAAGCTCATCTTCTGTCAGGGCTAGCCTGCCGGCAGCAATATTATCTTTTAATTGCTCTAATTTGCGAGCGCCAATAATGATGGTAGATACCGCTTTTTTAGACAAGATGTATGCAAGCGCCACCTGAGCGACAGAGATACCATGCGCCTTAGCAATTGGTGTCATCGCATCAATGCAGGTAAACGCCTTGTCTTTGTTAATCGGCGGGAAATCAAAATTGGAACGTCTTGCACCATCAGGATTTGTCTTATCTCGATTAAATTTACCGGAGAGGTAACCACCGGCTAACGGACTCCATACCATCAGCCCTAATTGCTGATCTTGGACCAATGGGAATATCTCCCGCTCAAGATCCCGACCAGCAATAGAGTAGTAAGACTGCACACTTGCAAACTCAGCAAAGCCTTTTTGCCGTGAAATACCTATTGCCTTCATCACTTGCCATGCTGCCATATTGCATAAACCAATATAGCGAATCTTACCCATTCGAACTAGATCATTTAGAGCTGATAGCGATTCCTCAAATGGCGTTAATGGATCAAAGCCGTGTACTTGGTAGAGATCAATATGATCTAACTGTAAACGCTTCAAACTTGCATTAACTTCATTAAATATATGGAAACGGGACTGGCCTCTTCCGTTGGGAGTTTCGTCCATGATCCCAGTAGATTTGGTCGCAATCACCAACTGATCTCGTGGCAAGCCACAATCTTTAATTGCTTGACCTAGCAAGGCTTCGGATTGACCCATCGAATAGACATTAGCCGTATCGAAAAAATTAATACCACTATCAAATGAAGTCTTTACCAGCTCATTAACAGCTTTTTGCTGCAAGCCACCCATGACCTCCCAAAATCCTTGTGCGCCAAAAGTCATCGTACCTAAGCAGAGCTCGGAAACATAAAGTCCTGTATTGCCCAATAAACGATATTTCATCAAAGCTCCTAAATAAACTATTTGGTAATTTGTCTCGAACAATTTTAGGTCAGCTAGATTAAACTTGCTGAGAACTTGCAAAGGTAAAAAATGACTGATACAACTGAATACACGCCACCCAAAGTCTGGGCTTGGGAAAAGCCAAATGGCGGTCAATTTGCAAACGTCAATCGACCTACTGCGGGGTCCAGAGAGAAAAAAGAATTGCCCATTGGGCGCCATCCTATACAACTGTATTCAATGGGTACGCCTAATGGCGTCAAAGTAACCATCATGCTCGAAGAACTTCTTGCCCTTGGTCACATTGGTGCTGAGTATGACGCCTGGTTAATTAGGATTAGCGAAGGCGATCAATTTGGCTCGGGTTTTGTAAAGATCAATCCGAACTCAAAAATTCCGGCGCTCCTTGATCGCAGCAAATCACCCCCCATTCCTATTTTTGAATCCGGCTCAATTTTGCTTTATCTTGCCGAGAAATTTGATGCCTTCCTGCCCAAAGATATAGCTACTCGTACCGAAACAATGAATTGGCTTTTCTGGCAAATGGGTAGCGCACCTTACTTAGGTGGAGGCTTTGGACACTTCTATGCCTATGCCCCCTTCAAAATGGAATACCCCATTGACCGATTTGCGATGGAAACCAAGCGCCAACTGGATGTTCTAGATCAACGTTTAGCTGAAAATGAATATCTTGCTGGCAAGGAATACACCATCGCAGATATTGCTGTTTTTCCTTGGTATGGTGCCCTTGTTAAAGGATGGCTTTATGGAGCTGCAGAATTCCTCAGCGTACACGAATATGTAAACGTTCAGCGATGGGCAGATAGAATTCTTGAGCGCCCTGCCGTAAAACGAGGTCGTATTGTTAACCGCACTTGGGGTGAGCCATCCGAACAACTTCTTGAACGTCATGACTCAAGTGACTTTGATAACAAATCGTTGTAAAGATTAAATCTTCAATCAATGTGTTACGCGATAGCTGAGACTCCGCTTAAAGCCTGAGCTTTTCCACATTCAATACCTTTACCAATTACTTATGCATCAATTAATCTTGTGGGTAGATTCATAGTTAATCCATTGCGATTGAGCTGTCTGCATAAGCTCATACTTTTCTTTATTTGCCTCGCCTATGGAAATTTTTCTAGTTAACAAGTTCTGATAAACCACATCGACTTGGCTATAAAAGCTCTGGTAGATACCCGCTAACTCCGGCACAGGAAAATGACTAGATATTGCTCGACATTCATTTGTGGAGGCTAAGTAGGCCGTTAGTGCCCTTGCTTCTTCATCCGTAATTTTGTTTTCAGTAGTGAATAAATTCATCTTATGATCTGACTTGGGCACGATTTCAAATAACTCATTATTGACAACCTTTGCGGCATCACTCTTCTTGGTCTGATTGATGCAATTAGCAAATTGCTTTTGTGCCTCAGATATTTGTTGACGAACGGTTGGCTCTGGCGTTGCCTGAAACATAGCATTTTGAGAATAAGTCAAACCCACCATCCCCACAGTAGTGAGTATCGCTGCTAATAGTTGCTTTTTCATGATGCTCCTTTTGTTAAAAAAGCCCCGAAAACTCTTTTGAGTTCAAGGGGCAACAGAGAACACTGTAGATTAAATAGTGGAGAGGCTTAATTCAGACAAGGCATCAATCCGATGCAACTCATCATCTTGGGAAGCTATTAGGTGCTGACCTAGCAAGACGGAAGCGGCAATAACCACAAACGCTATCAATGCGGCAAGCTTGGGGTGCAATCTTGCTAAAACCAAAACTTCGGAGAGCCCATGATTTGGCTTTTCAGTCTTAGCAACCGTTCTTTGCCAATCTTGATAAATGCGTTGTTCAAAATGGGTAGATGGCTCTTGAACTTTGATTTGATCTAACGCTTTCTTTAAATGTTTTTTATCATTCGCTCGCATGAGATTTACCTTTTTCTAATTCCATCTTAAGTTTCAACTTAGCCCTATATAACAATTGATCGACGCTATTCTTATTCATACCCATTGCCAGACCAACTTCTTCTGCCGTCATATCTTGATATGCCCACATCAACATTGCCATTCTTTGTTTTCTACTTAAAACATCCATTGCCTTTTTAATGCTTTCTGGGCTGACGCCCTCTGCGATACTCCACTCAATCTCTTTCATGGGTTGATGCTCAATCTCATCAAACTCCTCGAAGAATCCCCTATTAATACTTTTGATCCTATCCAAACAAAGATTGCTCACGATCGCGTAAAAGTAAGTAACAAGTCCTGACTTTCCCGCAAACGAATCTGCACTTTTCCACAAGCGGATAAAGGCCTCTTGTACGACATCTTCTGCGTCTTCTTTGTTGCCAAGCATCTTCCAGGCCAAGGAATATGCGGGGGAACTCAGTAGGCGAATGACTTCTTTTGACGCCTTGAAATCCCCCGCTACAGCTCCTTTTAATAAAGCCTGCTCGATGCGGTGTTGCTTACTAGGAAATAAAGTCAAACTGATCCTTAATTGCTCATTGGCTTATTCCAATGCTCTTTTTCATTAGGATGCGCCTTCATCCACTCTTCGCGTTCTTTTTTCATCTCAAGACGCTCTTCTGGCGTCATTGCGGCAATCATGGCTTTGCGGTTCTCGCGTAGCGCTTTCTTTTGTTCGGGGCTTAATGCTTGCCACTGAGCGTGCATTTTGTCGCGCAATGCCTTACGATCTTCAGGGCTAAGCGCCTTAAATTTGGCATGAAGTTTTTGGCGATATGCACGGCGCTCTTCTGGAGTGGCTTGTTTAAATTGCTCTCGCAAATCCTTGGACATTTGCAGGCGTTGCTCAAAGGTCATATTAGCAACTACCTGGGGATCTTGCGGCTCTGGTAAGGCGGCGCTGGCAATGCCAATGGCACTCACCATCAATACACTAGCCATAATTAGACCTTGCATCGTTCTTTTCATTTATATCTCCTTGTTTGTTGCTACTTAGACGCGAGCACCTATAGAAAACTTACGGCCAAGACAAAATAATTATTTTCTTTTTAGAGTAAGTATTTTTCAAAATTACTGTCTAACAAGAGTTAGAGACATCCAGTTGAGAGAAAAATGAATCGGGCCATCATGCTATTGCGCTCAATTATCTTGAGTTTTCTAGTTTTAGTAGCAATTTTGCCCATTAAGGAGTCTTTTGCTCAATGGGGCGGATCTCAAGGCTCTGGAATCCCAGGAATGCCTGGAATGCGAAGGGGCGCCGGGCGCAATGCCTCTAATCCCGACTCTTCCAGCACATCGGTAAATACCCATATCTCAATGCCTGCTCCAGGCTCACATCTGCTTACTTATGGGCAAATCGAAACTGGATTATCTCGCCTTGAGGAAAGCCTTAAGCTAACACCCGAACAAAGCAAGGCTTGGGGTAATTTTGCAATCAAGGTGAGACTTTATGCGAGTGATGTTGCCAAAGAAAGAGCTAAATTGAATATCGATAGTTCCGCCACTATTGATGGACTGAAATTTCTAAGCCAATCTACCGAAGATGCAAAAAATCGATATACCAGCTTAAAAGAGGTTGATGAGGCTGCGAAACCGCTTTACAAATTATTGACTTCTGAGCAAAAGGCATCTTTTGATAGCAAAGTACCTACTTTTATTAATGCAAGCCAAAAAAGGCTGATGCCAAGCCAACCAAACTACAACTTGCCAGAACTCGGTGGATCACCGTCGCCCAACCAAAACTCTGGGTCAGGCACTTTACCAGGCTACGTTCACCAGTAAATGCGTAACCCCAACAATCTAAGTGGTCATATTCTGCCGACTTCAGGCGCAATGCTTGGTGTATGTATGACCGTTATCAGCATTGTGAAACTGACTCAGGCCAACAGAGGCATGGCCTATTGGGTAGATGACCTCCTAGCTCTAGATGCCCTCATCTTTCTAGCAAGCTCTATCTTTTCATACCTATCCATTCGAAGTAATTCAAAGAAGGTTTATTTTGAAGATATTGCGGATAAGTTCTTTATGCTCGCATTGATCTGCATGGGTGCCGCAGTCTTACTTCTGACATATGAAATTGTGTAGGCGGTGTGATGGTTGCATCTGGCCGTAAGCAGTCCTTAAATATTGGATACAACAATCTACAAGTAGTTCATCGCTTCAATGGCAGACCTATATATCTAGTGGGTTTGCCATGGAAGATGTGTGAAGATTGCTTCCACACTTTGTTGCAGAGAAAGAAAAACGACTTAGGAATTTCTCCCTAAGCCGTTGATTTCATTGGCGGGCCCACCAGGACTTGAACCTGGGACCAAAGGATTCCGGTTTGTGTAATTTTCATTACTCCCCGGACTATGTCTTCATAGTATTCATCCCTGAACTTATGTGGGTGCCGTCTAGTTTTTATGCCAAATTACTTTGAGCAGCCTTAATCATTTTTTTAACCTCTAGGCCCTCATTAATAGAGTGAATTGTAATTTGAGGGTTTTGTTTTACAAAAACTCGAAATACTTCATCTGCGAATGCTTGACCAATTGACTCAACACCCTTAAAGTCCAATAACACAGTCTTAAAACGATCCACGCGATTTAGAATTCTTTTCGCCTGTGAACGCGAAATAAGCTGCCCGCCTTCGTACAGAGCCAGCTTAACTGGAACAATGGTTTTATTAAACGCGTAATCCTCGTCTTCCGTTCCGCTAAAACTATCAAATAGTTCACGCAGTATTCTTTGGGAGTTGAGTGCAATTTTCATGACCACCCGCGTGCCTTTATGACTCTTGTCGTTATGAAGCAAGAAGTCCATATCCGAACCATCGGCATGTGTAAAAACTAAATCGCCAGAAAAAATAAAGAATTCATCAAAAGCACGGGATGAGAAAAAAATTCCTTGACCAGTATGATTACTTGGATCAGTAGTGAGCTTTCCTTTGCTCAACTCCAAAATAGACTCACGTGGATCATGCAACTTTAATAATCTGGCGATATGGTTAAAAATTCCTTCGCCATTATCAACAATTGATATTGACACAAAATCGGGCGTCCTCTCAACATGAATGTAGACCTCAGTACCTTCCGAATGATCAATGGCGTTGTTAAGCATTTCAGTAAAACCGTAATGGCAAATATTGGCAATTTCTTTAGGCAAGCCATTAAATATTTCTCCAAAATCACGTGAATAGACTTCAGACTCCTCCAGTCCCTTTAATTTAAATAGGCCATCGTGAAATCGTTTTACGCCCAACTGATATAAACGTGCCTTCGTACTGCCACTGGAAGCTAAAAATCCATCTCTGACCAACGCTGCAAAATGCGCATGAATAGCCTGCCTAGTAAGGCCAAACCGTTTCATCGCAGCATGAGCTAAATCGAGCTGATTGGTTTTAACGCCATCCACCAAGAACTGACGTACTTCTTGGGAACGCTTTGTATTGGCAAATTTCATGTCTATTTTTGTAAAGTATTATGAGGTTATTGTAAAGTTTTATGAAATTATTGTAAAGTTTTTGATTGAGGATTGACAAGAAACCTTAAATAAATAGTCCTTTTATGCACTCTGAGGCCTTTTTAGCCTTATTCACAGCCAAATCAAGCTGAGTCTCTTTAGTAGTAGCCCGTATCCACTTGTTATCTACCT
>NZ_LZFI01000012.1:0-27711 GCF_001889925.1 Polynucleobacter sp. MWH-Adler-W8
GAAAATTGGCATTCTCGGGGGTACATTTGATCCGCCCCATGTTGGTCATTTAAAATTAGCTACGCATTTTGCAAAGCTACTCCACTTAGATGCACTGCTACTTATTCCGAGTGGTGAGCCATGGCAAAAGGGAACCGGTATTACTCCTGCAGAAATGCGCCTGAAGTTGACTGAAGCTGCCGGTATTGATTTAGCGCGCGCATTTTTATATCTTAAGATTTCCACTCAAGTAGGCATTGATCGCATGGAGATTGATCGCGCTGGGCCTAGTTATGCGATTGATACCGTTAAAGCCTTGCGTGAGCGCTTTGGAACAGGTGCTAGCCTGACTTGGCTAATGGGGGCAGATTCCTTGGTTGCCCTCCCTAGCTGGAACTCCTGGGAAAAGCTGAGTCAGTATGTTAATTTTGCGGTGGCGACTAGGCCGCATCATGATTTAAAGCTAGAAATAAGCTCTGAAGTAGGTCAATTTTTGAAGACCCATCAAACATCTGATGCCGACGCCCTTGAAAATAGCGCTGCAGGCCTCATATACATCGATGAAAGCTTGAATATTGATCTATCCTCAACAGCACTACGAGATCGCCTTAAATCCAGCTTACGGACCTCTATTGCATCCGAGCAAATTCCAACCCACACCCTAGAAATCATTACAAATCTGGGCTTGTACCAGTAATCAAGCTAAGATCACCCTAAATAGAAAAATTATTGCCGAGAAAATATGGACTTACGTAAATTACAACGCGTCGTGATTGATGCCCTAGAAGATGTTAAAGCACAAGATATCCGCGTGTATGACACCACTAAATTAAGCGAGTTATTTGATCGAGTGGTCATTGCCACTGGTTCTAGTAACCGTCAAACACGTTCTTTAGCTATGTCGGTTAAAGAAGAGGTGAATGCTAAAGGTGGAGAAGTCATTTCTATCGAAGGTTTAGAAACCGGCGAATGGGTACTGGTTGATTGTGGCGACATCGTCGTACATATTTTGCAACCGATGCTGCGCTCTTACTATCAGCTTGAGGGTATGTGGGGTGCCAAACCTGTACGCGTGAAATTAGCTGGTGACAAAGGTCTTGTTAAGGCCAGCGAATCCGAAGACGACGAGTAATATCGTCGTCACTTGCGGCAATGCGGCTCACCATCGTTTCTGTTGGTCATAAGATGCCTGAATGGGTTGCTACGGCAACTCATGACTACATCAAACGAATGCCTGCGGATTGCAGTATAGAAATCAAAGAGATCAAACCTGATCTCACACCCGCAAAGGAAGCCGTAAAAATTGCAGCAGCCATTCCCAAGGGATCCAGAGTGATCGCTTTGGATGAACGAGGCAAAGACCAAACCACTCAGAACTTAGCAACGCAACTAGCCAGCTGGCGCCAAGAAGGTTTTGACATTACCTTTTTAATTGGTGGTGCGGATGGCTTGGACCCTAGTCTGAAAGCAGGTGCGCAAGCCATGTGGCGACTCTCCAGCCTTACCTTGCCACATGCCATGGCCAGAGTCATGTTAGTAGAGCAGCTTTATCGAGCCTGGACTATTCTGCAAGGCCACCCCTATCATCGTGAGTAATCCGTTGAACTCTTTTATTTATCTGGCTTCGCAAAGTCCTCGCCGCCAAGAGATCTTGAGGCAAATGGGTGTTCGCTTTGAAATGCTGCTACCAAGTTCAGATGAAGATAGCGAGAGCATCGAAACCCCTCTCCCGCAAGAAAAGGCACGCACCTACGTAGAGCGCGTTACCTTAGCAAAAAGTGCTGCAGCACTTTTAAGGTGGGGAAAAAGTGGTTTGCCTTGGGCTCCCATTCTTTGCGCCGATACTACTGTGAGCTTACCCACTCATCCTGATGGTGAAATTCTGGGCAAGCCGGTTGACGCAGAGGATGCCACTCGAATTTTGACAATGCTCAGCGGCAAAATACATGAAGTTCTCAGCTCAGTAGCGGTGACCGTCAGTCCTGATGAAAAACCCATACAGCTTGTACAGATTTCTCAAGTTCAGTTTGCCGTTTTGTCGAAAGAGCAGATTGACAGCTACATCGCTAGCGGCGAGCCCTTTGGTAAGGCTGGCGCCTATGGCATACAGGGCTTGGGTGGGTCTTTTATTCCCTCAATTCAGGGTAGCTATAGCGGTATCATGGGTCTACCTATTTATGAAACAAAGCTTTTACTAGATCGCGCCCAAGTCAGCAGCATATGAATGAAGAAATACTGATCAATATCACCCCGCAAGAAACGCGCGTTGCTTTAATTCAGCAAGGAGCAGTTCAAGAGCTACAAATTGAGCGCACTCGCCAACGCGGTATCGTGGGAAATATCTATTTAGCCAAAGTCGTTCGTGTACTGCCAGGCATGCAATCCGCATTTATCGAAATCGGTCTTGAGCGCACGGCATTTATGCACGTCGCTGACATCACACAAAATAATCCTCAAGCACAAATTGAAAAATTATTATTTGAAGGTCAAACACTGTTGGTGCAGGTATTAAAAGACCCTTTAGGGACAAAAGGTGCACGCTTAACAACCCAACTGAGTATTGCTGGACGCAATTTAGTTTATCTACCGCCAGCAGGTAGCGATACCGCTACCGAAAAATATATTGGTGTTTCTCAGCGGATTGATCAACCTGAAGAACGCGAAGCCATTAAGGCGCGTCTTGCAGGTCTAATGGCTGAAGACGAAAAAGGCGGCATCATCGTCCGCACTAGCGCTCAAGATGCATCTGATACAGAACTACAGCATGACATGCTTTACCTGCGAACTACCTGGGAAAACATTCATGCGGCCATGAAACACAATCCGGCGCCTACCCTACTCTATCAGGACCTTAGCCTAGCAGAGCGGGTATTGCGCGATGTTGCCGGTGAGGACACCACCCAAATCCGTGTGGATTCTGCTGAGAATTTTGAGAAGCTCAAAGCATTCACGAATGCCTACATGCCTAACCTTTTAGGCAAGCTGACTCTGCATCGCGGCGAACGCGCACTCTTTGACTTATTTGATGTTGATGCGGAGATTAATAAAGCACTAGGTCGCCGAGTCGATCTCAAGTCTGGTGGCTACCTCATGATCGATCAAACAGAGTCGATGACTACGATTGATGTGAACACAGGTAGTTACGTCGGTGCACGCAATCTCGATGACACTGTCTTTAAAACCAATCTAGAGGCAGCCCAAGCGATTGCACGTCAACTCCGTTTACGCAATCTGGGTGGAATCATCATCATTGATTTCATCGACATGATTGGCAAAGACCATCAAGAATCTGTGTTGCATGAACTCAAACGTAATCTTGAACGCGATCATGCACGCACCTCAGTAAGCGACTTTTCTGCATTAGGCTTGGTAGAAATGACCCGCAAACGGACGCGTGAGTCCTTAGCCCATATCACTTGTGAACCTTGCGCCACTTGCCTTGGCAAAGGTGAGATTAAAACTGCCCAAACGATTTGTTATGAGATTTTGCGGGAAATTGTGCGAGAGCACCGCCAATTTAATCCACGTGAATTTAGGATTGTGGCTGCGCCTGATGTAATTGATTTATTTCTAGAGGAAGAGAATCAATTCTTGGCGCAGTTGGGGGATTTCATTGGCAAGCCAATTACCCTACAAGCGGAAGGTAGCTTCCGCCAAGAGCAATACGATATTGTTCTGAGTTAAGTTTTCTAAATTAAGCGTTCGAGAATTGGATGCGATGCAAGTTCGCATATAAGCCATCGTGCTTAATCAAATCTTCGTGAGAACCATTTTCGACAATCTTGCCGTGCTCCAAAACCACAATTCTGTCAGCATGCTCAATGGTCGATAAACGGTGTGCAATCACTAAAGTCGTTCTATTAGCCATTAAAGTATCTAGCGCTTCCTGAACCTGACGCTCGGATTCAGAATCCAGAGCCGATGTAGCTTCATCCAATATCAGAATTGGTGCATCTTTATAGATAGCACGTGCAATGGCTAAACGCTGACGTTGGCCGCCAGATAAGCGATTACCGTTGTCCCCAACCATGGAATCAATGCCTTCTGGCAATTCTTTGATCATAGCGCTGAGATTAGCGGCTTCTAATGCCTCTATCGCGCGACCGCGATCGACTCCAGCTGGGCCATTGGCACCATACGCCACATTAGCGGCAATAGTGTCATTAAAGAGAATAACGTCTTGACTGACAAATGCGATTTGTCGACGTACATCTGCGAGCACAATATCTTCCAGCGGAATGTCATCCAAGTAAATGTGGCCACTAGTGGGCTTGAAGAATCGAGGTAACAAATTCACGAGAGTTGACTTACCGCCACCAGATGGCCCCACAAAAGCAACCACTTCTCCAGGCTTAATATTTAGATTGATATTGCTTAGGGCGTCTTGACGTCCAGCTTCTTGCTGGTAGGAGAACCCTACATCATCAAAACGAATAGCGCCTTTTGCCTTATTAAGCGGCTTCATACTTTGCTTGCGGTCTTGATCTTCCTCAAAAGGTTGATCCATCAATGCAAAAATCATCTCTGCTGCAGTAAGACCACGCTGCAAAGGTTGGTTGATATCCGCTAAATGCTTCAAGGGAGAAATCACCAACATCATTGCAGTAATGAAGGCTGCAAACCCACCCACAGTAGTACCTTCCGTAGCAGATTGCATCAAGGCAATCACCAACACCACGGACAAAGCCATGGAGGCAATGAGTTGTGTAATTGGCTGATTTAGACCGCCGGCCACTGCAGACTTCAAGGCAAACTGGCGCAAGCGTTCTGCCTTTTGCATGAAGCGGGACATTTCATACTCTTCAGCACCATGAACTTTAACGATCTTGTATCCAGCTGCAGCCTCTTCAACAATATAAGCAAGATCGCTTGTGAGCGTTTGCTGCTCCCTGTTAAGAGACCTTAAGCGACGATTAATTTTGCTCATGATGAATGCAATGACGGGAAAAATAACTAAGACAACTAAAGTCAAATGCCAATTTAAATAAATTAAATAACCAATTAAACCAACGACCGTCAATGAATCTCGCACTAAGCTAATTAACATTGTTCCCATGACGGAGAGAACGTTATTCACCTCAAAGACAACGCCATTAATTAAAGTCGATGCCGAGTTCTTTTGAAAAAAAGTAGTGCTAGCGTTCAAAAGGGTTTGAAACATTTGCGCACGTAACTTTAAAAGTACGGAGTTAATTACCCTAGTAAGTAAATAGTTCGACAAAAATTGGGCCAAACTTCGCACCAAAGCCAAACCCACCAAGAAAACCGGTACTTGCCAGAGCTTGCTATTAAGTTGACCTGTAAATCCACGATCCAACAAAGGCTTCATTAGGGCAGGGATTGAGGTCTCGGCGGCGGCAACTACAGCCATAGCCAATAAAGACCCAACAATCAAGTTGATATGGGGCTTGAGATAGGTAATTAAGCGATTTAGGGCGGTACGGTCTTGAGCATTCATATAATGAATTATGCCCACCTTATCAGTCATACTCATCACCCGCAATGAAGAGGCCAATTTGGACGATTGTTTGGCCTCTCTGGAGGGGATCGCCCAGCAGATCGTGGTTGTTGATACCAACAGCTCTGACCGCACCCTTGAGATAGCCAAAAACCACGGTGCAACGATAGCCCAGCCGCCGGATTGGCCTGGTTTTGGGCCCCAAAAGAACCGCGCCCTGGATTTAGCTACCAGCGAATGGGTTCTATCCTTGGATGCCGATGAAAGACTCACCCCTGCTCTAAAGTCAGAAATTCTGACGGCCATTCACCATAGCGCCCATGTAGATTGCTTTGCCATCCCCAGACTTTCTTGGTATTGCGGACGCTTTATCCGTCACTCCGGCTGGAGCCCGGATTATGTCGATCGTTTATTTAAACGAGGCACCGCCCGCTTCTCAGATGATTTGGTTCATGAACGCCTAGTTCCCAATGGTCAAGTCGCAAAATTGGAAAATCCCATGCTGCATTACAGCTTCATGAACTACTCTCAAGTACTCCAAAAGCTAGATCGCTACTCCACAGCCTCAGCAGAGCAAGCATTTGCTAGAGGTAAAACAAGCAACCCTCTTAAGGCAGTCCTGCATGGTGCATGGGCATTTTTCCGCACCTATGTTTTGCGTGCGGGATTTTTAGACGGTCCTCAAGGATTTGCATTAGCAGTATCCAATGGTCAAGGAACCTATTACCGCTATATCAAGTTGTGGCACCTGAATCAGGAAGCCGGTAAATGATTTCGATTTTGCTAGCCACCTATAACTGGCCACAAGCACTCAAGCTTTGCCTAGAATCTCTGGCTACGCAAACCGATCAGGACTTTGAAATCATCATCGCTGACGATGGCTCTACTGAGAGCACAAAACACCTCATTGAATCTATTAAAGGTTCATACCCCGCTTCTATCACCCATCTTTGGCAAGAAGACCAAGGCTTTCAGAAAACCAAGATCCTCAATAAAGCAATCGCTGCAGCTCATGGCGATTACTTGGTTTTCCTGGATGGCGATTGCATTGTCCAGCCAGACTTTGTGGCTCAGCATCGTGCGCTAGCACAAAAGGGATACTTAGTTACCGGCAGCAGAGTCCTGCTCAATGAACACCTCACCACCGAATTACTCGCTTGGCCTCAGTGGAATTATGAGCGCTTTTCTTCAAACCTTATCAGCAAGCGCTTGAGTGGAGGCATCAATAAATATTGGCCCCTCAAAGTAAAGCTGGGTAACGGCTCCTGGCGTGACTACAAAAAATTTGTTTGGCGTCGCATCAAGGGTTGCAACATGGCTTGCTGGAAAGCCGATGCTGAAGCAATCAATGGCTTTGATGAAACTATGACCGGCTGGGGCCATGAGGATGCCGATTTTATCTTCCGCTTACAACACCATCGCATCCGTCGCAAGTCAGGCTCATGGTCCACGGAAGTACTCCATCTCTTTCATCCAATCCACGATCAAGGCAATGCTGCCGAGAATGCTCGACGTGTTCGCGAGAAGATCTTGGCTAAGGCTCTTTGACTTTTTAAAACGCTATGACTGCTTATTCCGCACTTAAACCTAAAAAGGTTTTATTTATTGCCACGAGGCAAATTGGAGACGTATTAGTAACAACGCCTCTGATTAGCAAAGCCAGAGAGCTTTGGCCTCATGCGGAGTTTCATTTTTTAGGATATCGCGGCAAGTTAGAGATGCTTCATGGCAATCCTGATATTGCTGAAGTGATTGAAACTTCAGATCGTCCCAGTTTTGGTGAATATCTCACCCTCTTTAATCGCCTCTTTCAGCGTTATGACTTAGCAGTTGTGACGCAACCTAGTGATCGCGCCTACCTTTATGGCTTAGTAGCGGCCTTTAGAAGGGTTGGTGTACTGGGTGGTCATCCTCAAGGCAAAGATGCACAAGACCAACAGAAAAGAAGTAAGAGTGAGAAGCAAAATGCCTGGAAGAAATTTATCTGCATGCACACAGTGGATGTTGACTACTTTAAGCAGCATGTTATTGCCGAAAAACTGCGCCTACTAGAGGACTTTTTTAAAAACCGAGCTGAATTATTTTCCAAACCGATCTTAGTTACTCCGCCTGCAGGAGAGCCCTTAACGCCGGTCATTGCAAACGAACTTAAGCAACCTTATGTTGTTGTACACCCAGGACCATTAACGGCCTATAAGCGCTGGCCGCTTGCGTATTGGCAAGAGCTCATCACTTGGCTCGTAAGTCAGAACTTCCAGGTAATCCTCAGTGCGTCACCTGCTAAGCAAGATATACAACTTAATCACGACATCATTTCCTTGTTGGATGATGAAACTAAGAAAAAAGTGATTAATGCTGCTGGTAAATTATCCATCCCCCAAGCAGGCACTTTGATTCGTGGGGCCGCTTTGTATATTGGGGTTGATACTTCAATCACCCATTTAGCAGCAGCATGCAATACCCCAACCATCACTCTGTTTGGTGCCACCCCACCAACGAACTTTGGTCCATGGCCCAATGGTTTTATTGGTGAGCAGCCATATCAATTGCGTGCTCGCACCCAAACCGTTGGCAATGTCACCATCCTGCAAGGCCCTGGTGAATGCGTGCCTTGCCGTAAAGCCGGATGCCTAGATAAGGCCGATAGTTATAGTGAGTGCTTGGACCTGCTAGAACCCAAGCAAGTCATTGAGGCAATTCAGAAGGCATTACCGAACTAAAGCAACGGTCAATCCTGCAATACCGTACTTAGTGATACTGAATCTGTACAGGATCTTTTTGCTTAGAAGCTAGGATTTGATTTAAGCCATGCAAACAGGCATCGTCAGGATAGATACGCAACTCTTCTGGGAACTGCATCAAGCAAGCACCGCCACTAGTAGTGACGGCAGCCGTCAGCATTAAGCCCTTCATACCATCATTGGATCCCGGCGCAGCAGGGGCAGATGCACCAAGCTTAGGATCACGCACACGATTAGCCATAAGGTAGGGATTAATTTGGCTACGGAGCATCTTGATATCAACCGCATTATCAATACAGACATGCACGTTACGGGCAAAGCGCATTCGCGCACCCGTGATATCCATTACCGCCTCAGACACAATACGCATGCCGCCTGAGAACTTATCGGGCGTCACATTCACCTTTGCAACCAAGAGCTCATCCTCTTTTAGCCAAGAACGATTGGGCTCGTAGACTTCGCTATACAAGGTGACTTCGAGGGCAGCAGAGCCATCATCGATAGTTGCAATCATCATGCGACCGCGTTGACCAGTCAGCATTCGAGCTGAAGTAATAATGCCAGCAATGAGTTGATCTTTACCCTCTGTTACCTTAGATAAAGGCTGCCGGATAAAGTGAGAAGTCTCATCGCGATAGGCGTCAAACATGTGCCCTGTTAGGCAAAGACCCAAGGCATTCTTCTCTTCTTGCAAACGCTTCTTTTCAGACCAGATAGGCTCACGCACTAACTCTGGAAGATGGCGATCCTCTTCACCGGCCGCCTCAAACAAGCTCACCTGGTGAATCGATGCCTCGGCTTGTTCAGCAGCCTCAATCGCTCTGGCTAAAGAGGCAAGTAAGGTAGAGCGAATGTCATACAGATTCCCACCCGCTGGAACGGAATCACGATACAAGCTATCAAAAGCACCTGCACGCATCAGCGCTTCAATCGCGCGGCGATTGACTTGCCTACGATCCACTCGTGCACAAAAATCAAACAAATCTTTAAATGGCCCGCCACTTTCACGTGCCTTCACGATAGATTCAATCGCCGCTTCACCGGTACCACGCACCGCACCTAAACCATAACGAATATGGCTGATGGAAGAATCTGGAGCAGCATCTGGTGCGCGCAATGGGGTGAACTCATAAACACCGGTATTGATATCTGGCGAGAACACCCGAATGTTATTCACTGAGCAATCGTCATACAGAATTTTCACCTTATCGGTGTCATCCATTGCAAGTGATAAGTTGGCTGCCATAAATTCAGCTGGGTAATACGCTTTGAGCCAAGCGGTTTGATATGCCAAGAGTGCGTAAGCGGCAGCATGGGACTTATTAAATCCATAACCCGCAAAACGCTCCATCAAGTCATAGATCTCATTTGCCTTTGACTCGGTAATGCCACCCGCTTTTGCACCATCACTAAAGATCTTGCGATGTTGAGCCATTTCTTCAGGCTTTTTCTTACCCATCGCACGACGTAACATGTCGGCACCACCCAATGAGTAGCCGCCAATCATCTGCGCCATTTGCATCACCTGCTCTTGATAGACCATGATGCCGTAGGTCTCGCGCAGAACAGGCTCAATACGGGGATCGGGATACTCTACCTTTTGACGACCATGCTTACGCTCAATAAAGTCTGGGATCAAATCCATTGGGCCCGGACGATACAAAGCCACTAGGGCAATAATGTCCTCAAAGCGGTCTGGCTTGGCTTCACGTAGCATGCCCTGCATGCCGCGGCTTTCTAGCTGAAATACTGCGACAGTATTAGCGCGCTTCAGAACATCAAATGCTTTTTCATCATCGAGCGCAATCTCTCCGATATTCCAGTCTCTGCGATCAGCGTGTAATGATTTAATCCAACGCTCTGCTGCTGCCAAAATAGTGAGAGTAGTCAGACCCAAGAAGTCGAACTTCACTAGACCAATCGCTTCTACGTCATCCTTATCAAATTGACTGATCACAGAGCTACTGTCTTGATCTTTGCTTTCTTGTGTGTAGAGTGGGCAAAAATCAGTGAGGCGCCCTGGGGCAATTAAGACACCGCCCGCATGCATACCCACGTTACGGGTCATGCCCTCTAACTGCTGCGCCAAGGAAAGTAATTGACGCACTTCATCTTCATTCTTTTCGCGCTCGGCTAATTGCTTCTCTTCCTTCTTCGCCATCTCAATGGTCATATACTGACCTGGCTTATTCGGAATGAGTTTGGCAATTCCGTCTACGAAGTTATAGCCCTGCTCTAGTACACGCCCCACATCACGAATCGCCGCTCTAGCTGCCATAGTTCCGAAGGTGGCGATCTGACTCACCGCATCTTTACCGTACTTATCCTTTACATACTGAATCACACGGTCGCGACCATGTTGGCAAAAGTCGATATCAAAGTCGGGCATCGATACCCGCTCTGGGTTAAGGAAGCGCTCAAAGAGTAAGTTGTAACGGAGCGGATCCAAGTCGGTAATACCGAGTGAGTACGCCACTAAAGATCCGGCACCGGATCCGCGGCCTGGACCTACAGGCACGCCATTATTTTTAGCCCAGTTAATAAAGTCTGCCACGATCAAGAAGTAACCCGGGAAGCCCATTTGAGAAATCGTCTTGACTTCAAATACCAAACGATCGTAATAACGCTTCATTTCTGCTTCGCGCTCTTCTGCATCCGGGAAATTACGCTCCATGTGGCGCTTCAAACCGACCTCGGATTGCTGCAACAAATAGTCTTCCAAAGTAATTCCGGGCGGTATTGGAAAATCCGGTAAACGTGGTTGACCTAATACCAATGAGAGATTGCAACGCTTGGCAATTTCAACCGAGTTCGCTAGTGCGACTGGCAAATCAGCAAAACGCTTTTCCATTTCCTCTTGGGTCAGGAAGTACTGCTCGTCATTAAACTTTTTGGTTCGGCGTGGATTGCCGAGTAACTCCCCTTCAGCAATACATACGCGGGCTTCATGCGCTGTAAAGTCGCTCTTTTGCATGAACTGCACTGGGTGGGTTGCAACCACCGGTAGGTTTAGTTCACTGGCGAGATGGCAAGCAAGCTGGAGTTGCTTTTCATCTTGAGGATTACCGCCGCGCTGGACCTCGATGTAGAAAGACTTCGGAAAGAGTTTTTCGTAGCGTCTAGCAACAATCTTGGCATGGTCTTCTTGCCCACCCAATAGCGCGATGCCGACTTCACCCATACGTGCGCCAGAAAGTGCAATCAAGCCATAAGAGAGAGTGCGCTTGGCCACTTTATCTTCTGCTTTGGCCGCAGGCTCACTAAACCAAGCGGAATCGACTTCAGCGCGACCACGAGATTGATTGTCGAGAGATGCCCTACTGAGTAGCTCACATAAATTGAGGTAACCGGAATGATTTTGTACCAAGAGCAATAAGCGATGAGGCTGATCTGGATCCTGAGGATTGCTCACCCAAACATCCGCTCCGGCAATCGGCTTGATCCCGCCAGAACGAGCGGCGGTATAGAACCGCACTAAACCAAATAAATTACTTAAATCCGTAATCGCTAACGCGCCCATCTCATCTTTGACGGCAGCAGCTACCGCATCATCAATGCGCACGACTCCATCCGTAATCGAAAACTCGGAATGGACGCGAAGATGAACAAAACGGGGTGAAGCCATGAGATGATTTTAGCTGTGTCCACACTCAAAAACCCTTCATCCCCAACCGGCGGCTATCGCGGGCGATTCGCCCCCTCGCCCACCGGTCCGCTACATGCCGGATCCCTGGTTGCCGCCCTAGGAAGCTGGCTAGATGCCCGTAAAAATGGGGGTAAATGGCTGCTTAGAATCGAGGATTTGGACACCCCAAGGTGCCTCCCTGAAGCAACCGGGCAAATTCAGACTCAATTACTCGCCTGCGGCCTTTCTTGGGATGAGGAGGTCATTCATCAATCTCAGCGCCAAGAGGCTTATCAAAGGGCTTTAGAGCGCTTAAATGGGCTTCAATGCCTCTATTCCTGCACTTGCTCAAGACAAACTATTGCCAATGCCCTAGCTAAGCTCGGAATAGAGACACCCCGCAATCAAGAAACGATCTATCCCGGCACTTGCCGCCCTGCCCACATAATCAGCAATCCCACAGAATCTATCGAGGAATTACAACGTGCTTGGCGAATTGGTCTTCCCCAAAATTGCCATATTGAATTTAACGACTTAGCTCTGGGCTCTCAAAGCCAAAACCTCAATGCAGAAGTAGGCGATTTTGTACTACGCAGGAATGATGGCTTATTTACCTATCAGCTAGCTGTAGTCGTTGATGATGCCGAGCAGAACATTACACACATCGTTCGTGGCAAAGATTTGCTGAGTAATACTGCAAGGCAAATTTATCTACAAGAGATATTGGGATACAAGCGGCCAGAATATCTTCATCTTCCACTGGTGCTCGATGAGCATGGTGAAAAACTGAGCAAGCAAACTTTAGCAACACAAATTAATACGCAAGATAAGAAACACTCGCTGAGAGAGTTACGTAAAGCAGCAATACATTTGGGATTGCAGAATTTGCCGGATGGCGAGAATGTCACTATTGCAGAGTGGCTGCTTGCAGCCACTCATGCATGGCGAAGTTAATTACTCAGTTAATTATTTTTTCTTAAAGCCGCCGAGTAAAGCACCAACAGCAGGTTTTGCAGGAGTAATGCCCGCTTTCTTCTCTTCTGGCTTAGCAGCATCTACAGTAGATACAGACGCTGCACTTGGCTCGTAAGGCTTATAGAAGAAAGGGTCAGACATTTTTGCTGGCGCGCTGTAAGAGCTTCTAGAGCCACTGGAGCTGCCATAACTACTAGATGAAGGACGGCTTTGCGAAGGCGCACCTTCAGGCAAAGGCTGAACATCCAACTTACGCTTCATTAGCTTTTCGATATCGTCAAGCAAACGCTTTTCACTGGCATCAACTAAGGCAATCGCATCCCCTTTACTGCCGGCACGACCTGTACGACCAATGCGGTGAATAAAGTCTTCTGCGTTATAAGGTAACTCGTGATTAATCACGCACGGCATATCGGGAATATCTAAACCTCGAGCAGCCACATCGGTTGCCACTAATGCTTCGATTGCGCCAGATTTAAATGCGTCCAAAGTTAAAGTACGCTCACCCTGACTCTTGTCACCATGAATCGCGCCCGCTTTAATACCGTCACGCTCTAAGGCACGAGATAACTTTGCACATCCTAAACGACTATTGGTAAAGATGATGCATTGGCGTGATAAGCCAGCACGAGTACGTGCTTCAAGGACTTTGACAATCGCGCGTTGCTTATCGGCAGAGGAAACCATGTGCACTACTTGTTTCACCGTATCAGCCGCAGCATTTTGACGTGCCACTTCAACCGTTACCGGAGTACGTAAATAACTTTGTGCCAGTTTCTTAATTTCTGGTGAGAACGTTGCAGAGAACAACAATGTCTGTCTTTGCGCAGGAATCAAATCAATGATGCGCTGTAGGTCAGGCAAGAAACCCATATCAAGCATGCGATCGGCTTCGTCTAAAACCAAAATCTCCACTTGGGAGAGGTTGGCAACCTTAGAGCCAATGTGATCAAGCAAACGTCCTGGAGTGGCGATCAAGATCTCTACGCCATTACGCAGTATTGATACTTGTTCTTTCATATCCACGCCACCATAAACAACGGCAGCGCGTAAATCAGTGTGTTTGGAATAGCTTGCCGCATTTTCGGCTACTTGCACTGCCAGCTCACGTGTCGGAGTGAGAACCAGTGCACGGATTGGATGACGTGCTGGCGATGCGCTGTTACTCGCGTGACGCAAAATCTTTTGAATGATCGGCAATACAAAGGCAGCCGTCTTACCAGTACCAGTTTGTGCTGCACCCATCAAGTCACTACCCGCCAATACATGCGGAATAGATTGCGCTTGAATCGGAGTGGGAATAGTGTAACCCTGCTCAAGAACCGCTTTTTGAATTTTCGGGTCTAAACCAAAGTCAGCAAAAGTGATTGTTGCTGGAGGAGCAGTATCAGTAGCACCAGGGGTAGCGGTATCGCTCACCCCTGTAGAAGAATTTATTTCAGTAGCAGTATTTGTCAAGGTAACTTACAGGATGGCCGCAATGCCGGCCTTAGCGGTTTCAGCATCCTCGGTCGATTTAACGCCGGAAACGCCGACTGCGCCGATGGTAAACCCATTTACATCGATATTGACCCCACCCTCCAACATGCCCGAAATATGTGGGGCAGATAAGAAAGAGGTGCGACCGTTATTAATAATTTCTTCGTAAACGCGACTCTCACGTTTACCCATTGCAGCTGTACGTGCCTTCTCTTGTGCAATGTATGCAGATACCGGAGCACAACCATCACGACGAATCAAGCCCAACATATGACCACCATCATCACAAACGGCAATCGTTACTGCCCAATTATTGGCAGCCGCATGCTTATTAGCTGCATCCAAAATCTTTTGGGCATCAGCTTGAGTGAGGTAAGGTTTAGTTGCGGTCATGTTTAATCTTTCTATCTCGAATATGGTGTATTTATTTCATGCACTTCTATATAAGTACTTGAATTATAAGGGGTGTAGCCAGATTGAACCTGAGGAATCTGGCTCCACCCACCCTAATTTGCTCTAAGTTGCCCTAAGTACTTCTTATTTAAGGAACTCTTGGGCTGCAACGACTCCACTGGCCTTGGGTTTGTAACCCATAGAACCCAGACTCATCTCTACCCCACTGAGGGCGGCCATCAAGCTCAATTCATTGCAATCACCTAAATGGCCGATACGAAATGCCTTGCCTTTGATCTTGCCTAAACCTGTTCCCAAGGAGAGGTTGAATTTCTCCAGCGCATGTTTACGCAATACATCCGCATCCATACCTTCTGGTGTTGCAATACAAGTCAACACTGGTGAGTAGCAGTCTTTATCTTGACACTGAATTTCTAGACCCCATGCATTCACCGCTTCACGACAAGCGGCAGCTAAACGCTGGTGACGCGCAAAGATCGCATCCAATCCTTCGGCCATCATCATGTCCATAGCTTCATGCAAACCGTACATCAAATTGGTGCTGGGAGTCGTTGGCCAATATCCATTTTTATTAGACTCTAGGATTTCATCCCAAGCCCAATACGATTTATGTATTTTGTTTTTTTCACTGACTTCAATTGCACGTGGTGACAAAGCATTAAAGCCAATTCCAGGTGGCAACATCAAGCCTTTTTGTGAGCCGGAGATAGTTACGTCTGCGCCCCATTTGTCATGCTCATAATCGGCTGAACCCAAGCCAGATACACTGTCTACGAGCAATAAGGCTGGATGCTTTAAGGAATCAATTGCTTTTCTTACGGCAGCAATATTGGAGGTAACGCCAGTTGAAGTTTCGTTATGCACTACGCAAACAGCTTTGATCTCATGACCAGTATCTTTGCGCAAACGCTCTTCAATCACAGATGCATCTACTCCCCAACGCCAAGAATCTTGTCCGGCTTTACCAACCACCTCAACATCTAAACCAAGACGCTTACCAAGTGCACGCCACAAGTTTGCAAATTGACCAGTTTCATAGAACAACACTTTGTCACCAGGATTGAGAACGTTGACTAATGCACCTTCCCAAGCGCCGGTTCCGGACGCGGAATAAATAATGACCGGTTGCTCAGTTTTAAAAATCTTTTTGATGCCATCCAATACCTTGAGACCAAACGCACCAAATTCTGGACCACGGTGATCAATAGTTTGATAGCTAATGGCGCGCAGTACGCGTGGGGGCACAGGACTTGGGCCGGGGATATGTAAAAAATGGCGTCCTGATGCGTGGTTATCAAGTTTCAACATGCTTTGTCTCACTTTTAAAGTGTTTATAGGTAGTTATTTCTGCTGCTAGTGTATGACAATTTTGGGGAAATTTCCATTTTGTATACAATTTATTTGAAATAATCCTCGGAATAAAGCCTAAATTAAGCATTTAAAGGCTGTATTTATACTTTAAGATGGTTTATTCTTATTTTGTATACAAATTAATAAGCCAAGAGCTTAACTAAGGGTTGATCCATGACGGTAGTAGAACAGCCAAATTCACAAAATTTGCATGAAGCGACTTTCGAGAAGCTGAGATCCCTCTTGGTCGAGGGCAAGATTGCCCCTGGCAGTAAATTGAATGAGCGTGAATTGGCTGAAAGCCTCAACGTCTCCCGCACCCCCATTCGGGAGGCGATTCGCCGTTTGGCAGCTGAAGGTCTGGTGGAGCTGATCGCCAATCGTGGTGCAATTGCAGTGCAACTCAGCCTTGCAGATGTTTTAAATACGTTTGATGTCATTGCAGATCTCGAGGGGTTCTCAGGAGAATTGGCTGCCAACAATATTAGCGATGCCACTCTCTCTGAATTAGAAGCCCTCCAATATGAAATGATGGCCTCTTATGCACGCCGTGATTTATCGAGTTATTACAAACTCAATTTACGTATTCATCATCTGATTAATCAGGCAGCAAACAATCCTGTTTTATCAAAACTCTTTACCCAAGTCAATGCGCGCATTGAAGCATTACGCTTTCGCTCCAATCAAGATGGCGTTAAGTGGGAAAAGGCTGTGGAAGAACATCAAGAAATGCTCGATGCCCTTAAGGCACGAGATAGTGTCCGCATGAGAAAAATTATGATTCAACACGTCAGAAATAAGCGCGATGTCGTTGCTCAATTACTCCAATCAGAATCCCTGTCAGAAGCTACCAAATCATGAACAAACCCTTAGATCTTAAAGAACTCATGGTTGATCAAGCGGCTTTAGCGGCTCGTCTTCGCAAGGAGACTTCAGGGGAAGTGATGACGGATACTGCGAGTCGCGGGCGCTATGCAACAGATGCCTCGATCTATCAAGCCATGCCGGTTGCAGTCTTTGTGCCGAAAACTGCTCAAGATATTGCTAGCGCGATTCAGATAGCAGCAGAGATGGGCGTGCCTGTGCTCCCCCGTGGTGGCGGCACAAGTCAGTGCGGTCAAACTACTGGTGCAGCACTAGTGATCGATAACACCAAATACTTCAGAAATGTTTTAGATCTCAATCTGGATAAGGGTTATGTTGAAGTTGAGCCAGGCATTGTGCTGGACCATCTCAATGGCTCGCTCAAGCAACATGGTCTCTGGTATCCAGTGGATGTTTCTACTGCTGGACAAGCGACGATTGGCGGTATGGCCGGTAATAACTCTTGCGGTAGCCGCTCAATTGCTTACGGCAATATGGTGCATAACGTTTTGGGTATTGATGCCTGGTTAGCAGATGGCAGAATTGCCAACTTCAGCGATTACGCAAGTAGCACTGGGGCTGCTAAGCAGTTAGGTGACTTTGTTAAAAATCTAGCCACTACCCTCCAACCAGAAATCGAAGCGCGCTTTCCGAAGGTATTGCGACGCGTAGCTGGCTATAACCTCGATATCTTTCATCCACAGAGTGAGTTACCTTACACAAAAGATGGCAGCGTCAATCTAGCCCACCTTCTAGTTGGTAGCGAAGGCACTCTTGGGTACTTTAAGTCACTCAAACTCAAGCTAGCGCCTTTGCCGCAACATAAAGTATTGGGCATTGTGAACTTCGCTAGCTTCTACAAAGCAATGGATAGTGCTCAGCATATTGTGAAGCTTGACCCTACCGCTGTTGAGTTGGTTGATCGCACCATGATTGATTTAGCGCGTAGCAATCCCAGCTTTAAGAAAACCATTGAAACCGCCTTAATTGATCACACAGCCCAGACTCCAGAAGCCATTTTGTTGGTTGAGTTTTCTGGTGAGTCTCATGCTTCATTGCTTGAGAAGCTCAAAGCCTTACAAGAACTGATGAGTGACCTGGGCTTGCCTGGATCTGTTGTGCCGATGCCTGATGCGTCTCTGCAAAAGAACCTATGGGAAGTGCGCAAAGCAGGTCTTAATATCATGATGAGCCTCAAGGGCGACGGTAAGCCGGTGAGCTTTATTGAAGACTGTGCTGTTCCGCTAGAAAGTTTGGCCGAATATACCCAAGCTTTAACAGATGTGTTTTCTAAATATGGCTCACGTGGCACTTGGTATGCCCATGCTTCTGTGGGAACACTGCACGTGCGCCCTATTTTGGATATGCGCAGAGATGGCGCCCAGAAGATGCGTGCGGTTGCTGAAGAGGCTTCTGCTTTGGTGCGCAAATACAAAGGCGCATACAGCGGTGAACATGGCGATGGCTTATGCCGCGGCGAATGGATCTCTTGGCAGTTTGGCCCCAAGATCACTGAAGCCCTCGCAGAAATCAAATACGCTTTTGATCCCAAGGGATTATTTAATCCGGGCAAGATCATCAATCCGCCTAAGATGGATGATGCGAGCAACTTTAGATTTCCACCAAGCTATAAAGTTATCCCTTTGCAACCTGCATTAGATTGGTCTGCCTGGAACGTTCAGAACGATCCCGTCACAGAGGCAACTACCGCGCCTGGCACTGGCGGTGATCCCGCCATGGGCTTAGCTAAAGCAGTGGAGATGTGCAATAACAATGGTCACTGCCGCAAGTTTGATGCTGAAGTGATGTGCCCAAGCTATCGCGTAACGCGTGATGAGAAACACCTCACCCGCGGCAGAGCAAATACTTTGCGTCTGGCACTGTCAAATCAACTCGACATCAAAGATGAAACCTCACCGCTCGGTAGCGACGCAATTAAAGAAGTGATGGAGCTGTGTGTAAGCTGTAAAGCTTGCCGTCGTGAGTGCCCTACTGGCGTGGATATGGCCAAGATGAAGATTGAGTTCTTATCCGCCTATAAGAAACGTGTTGGTTATTCATTACGAGATCTAGCAGTTGCCTATTTGCCTAAATATGCCAACACGATTAGCGCTATTCCATTCCTGCCAACCTTACTCAACTTACGCAATCACATTAAGCCTATTGCAACACTTCAAGAGTGGGTCATGGGGATTTCTGCGCAAAGAAGTTTGCCGATTTGGAAGGGTAAAACTTTCTGGAATCAGAAAGCGGCAAACATTTATCAATACAGCCCAGAGCAATTGGCTAACAATACTGATGGCAAAGGCGTTGTTCTATTGGCAGACACCTTTAATGCCTACTTTGAAGATGAGAATCTCCAAGCTGCATTAAAAGTACTGAATGCTGCAGGCTATCGCGTGCATATTCCTCACAAGAGTCAAAGCAACGCCACCAAACAAACAAATAAAAGTGAAGGTGGCTGCTCTAAAGAGTTTTGCTGTGGCAGAACCTATCTTGCGGCTGGCATGGTCGATAAGGCCAAGGAAACTCTCGGTGAATTGGTTGATCACCTCGCGCCCTACGCAGACAAGAACATTCCGATTATTGGTTTAGAGCCTTCTTGCCTCTTCACCCTAAAGGATGAAGCCTTGGTGATGGGCTTTGGTGACAAAGCAATAAGCGTTTCTAAACAAGCGCAATTACTCGAAGAGTTTTTAACTAGCGAAGTACGAGCAGGAAAACTCAAATTGAATCTCAAAGCAGCCGATAAGTCTGTCTTGTTTCATGGTCACTGCCATCAGAAGGCATTTGCTGCGGTGACTCCTGCAATGGAATTACTCAAACTTATTCCGAATGCAGAACCTAAGCTGATTGAGTCTTCTTGCTGCGGTATGGCTGGGAGCTTTGGCTATGAAGCTGAACATATTGAAGTTTCTAAGCAAATGGCAGAAGCGAGTCTTTTGCCTAGTATTCGGAAATCGCCAGATAGTTGGGTGGTAGCTGATGGCACCAGCTGTCGCCATCAAATTGCCGATGGCACCCAAAGAGAAGTTGTGCATATCGCCAGAATTTTGGCGGCGCATCTATAAGAGCAAAAAGAGGATGGGGCGGCGTATTTTTATTTAACGAATGACGCCGTAACCCACCATCAGTAAAGTTCCCGTCAGTAAGGCAGGGACCAATCGCTTGGTGGGTTTAGAGATCATCACGCCGATAGCCAAAGCACAAATCAGCGCTCGTATCCACAAAGGTACGGTTGCCATCAGGCCAAGTGGCATCACAATCAATCGAATGGTTAAAGAAGCAACCATCGCATAGGTCACAGCAGCCAACCAGCGGAAGATCTCGCTATCTTGATTAATGCTTTGCGATAGAAATACACCAATCGCGCGACAAAAATAAGTGCCAAGACAAGCACCCACCAAGGCGATCCACAAGCCCCAGCCTGAAAGCGCGTTAGACACGGTATTTATTGCACTCATCCAATAACTCCAGTTTTCTTGCGCAAGAACTTACGATCAATAAAGTAAGCAATAGTTCCAGAGACTAGTCCTGCGGTTAATAGGCTGGTATCGCGATCTACTACAAAGAAGATGGGGCCAAAGATGCAGCCCAAGCAAATCGCAATGCGGTTAATCCAAGGCTTTACCTCAGTAAATGTCAGCAAGAAAAACAGGGGGTTAATAAAGACTAAGCCTAGGGTCACAGCGGGTGGCACCATACCTGCCAGATAAAAACCCAGAATAGTTCCCGGAATAGAAATCAACCAGCATAGCAATCCCAAGCCAACAAAATAGCTAAGGCGATGCTTCACCTCAATCGCATGAAACTCGCGCATGGAGATGGCCCATGCTGTCATCGCTAGCAGGTGCACTGAAGCATACAGACTACGATTGCGATCTTTTTGGTGGAACTGCGGAAAGAGTGTCACCGTCATCGTAATGAAGCGCGTAGATGTGAGCGTGACTGCTAAAGCAATAGCCACAACTGATGAGCCGGTAATGGCCATCTCAAGCAAGACAACCTGCCCTGGTAATGCGAACATAAAGAAGGAAGTAAAGGTCGTAAACCAAACATCAAAGCCGTTGGTTTTGCCCATTGCTCCGAAGCCCACCATACCAGCAAAGAGCACCATCGCAGGAGCGCCCGCTGCATCCCGAATACCGGACCAAAACGCATCTCTTGGACTTTTAAAGCGCTCTGCCGCAGACTCTTCTAGCGCGATTTCGCTAGGATCAATATAGGGCTGGTCTGCGGATGACATGACTTAATTGTAAACTTTGTAGGACTTCTAGGTCTTCAGGGCCCATTCAATATGCTCAGCCACTAGAGCATCGACTTGGCCAAGCGCCTCACTTAAAGCTGCGCGTATTGCTAACTTATCGCTATCTGCTACAGCAGGGCTTGCTAGCGCATTGCCCATTGCTACGGATAAATTGCGACGCCAGCGGCTATAGCCAATTCTGCGAATAGCGCTGCCTTCATGGCGTTGCTCAAACTCCGCTTCAGTCCAGGACCACAGGTGCAAAAGTGATGCCTGCCCCAAACCATGCCGTCTTGCAAAATCTGGTAACTCTGTGCGTTTGGCAAATTTATTCCAAGGACAAATCAGTTGGCAATCATCGCAACCGTAGATACGATTACCCATGGCACCTCTAAATTCAACTGGTATCGCTTCAGGATTTTCGATGGTGAGATAAGAGATGCATCTACGTGCATCTAATTGATATGGCGCAGTAATGGCTTGAGTAGGACAAATATCGATACAAGAGGTGCAGGTACCGCAATGCTCTTCAATCTCTTGATCCAATGGAAGTGGTACATCCACCAAGATCTCACCCAGAAAGAATGTCGAGCCAGATTCTCGATTGAGCAAGAGCGTGTGTTTACCGCGCCAACCTAAGCCTGCCTTGCGCGCCAGCTCTACTTCCATCAATGGTGCCGAATCCGTAAATACGCGATAACCCAACTTCCCAATCCGCTCTTCAATGAGTTGGGCAAATTCTTGCAAACGATTACGGAGTACCTTGTGATAATCACGCCCTCTGGCGTACATCGAGACCACTGCTTGAGTAGGATCTTCTAATCTTTGCCACTCGATATCGAAATCGGTTTCGGGAGGGAGATAGTTCATGGATACACAAATGACGCGCACTGTACCAGGTACCAATAGCTTAGGATTGGAGCGTAATTCGGCATGGCGTTGCATGTATTCCATATGGCCGTGACGACCCTCAGCCAGCCATTCCTGCAAACGTTCTGTTGCAGGTCCTAAATGGGTGTCGGTAATGTGTAAGCCATCAAATCCCAAGGATGCAGCCTGCTCCCCAAGCCAATCACGCAGATTGGACTCATCTAAAGGTTGAGGGCTAGTAGATAAAGGCATATGGAATACAGAATGTAGCGCAATAATTGAATAAACTAGGGGAATGGCTCAAACACAGGCAACCACGGCAATTCCGCTCACTGCAATAGATCTCTATTGTAGGCAGGAAGCCGATACCGCCTCTCTTGCTAAGCAACTGGCAGCCAGTTTTGAGCACTTTCTGACTAAGCAGCCAGGTTCACACTTAAATATCTCCCTAGAGGGTGATCTTGGTGCCGGCAAAACGACCTTTGCCAGATACCTCATTCAAGCACTGGGTCATGAGGGCAAAGTAAAAAGCCCTACCTATACATTGTGTGAACCCTATCCACTCGCTTTAAAAGATCAAGCAATCACTGTTCACCACTTTGATTTGTATCGCATGCGTGATCCCCTGGAATGGCAAGAAGCGGGATTTGCAGAGCATTTTGATGTTCCAGGTATTTGCTTAATTGAGTGGCCAGAAAAAGCAGAAGGCACTTTGCCAAATTTTGATATTCAGATTCAGCTGTCTGCTGGTGCAGATGAGAATGAGCGCAGTATTAAGCTCAATGCTTTAAGCCAATCTGGAGTAAGCGCATTACAAGGGATCCAACCGAAGTGATGCGCAAATAATAAATGAGTACCAAAAAAATCAATCTCTCTAGAAGGCAGCACCTTAAGACTTCCGCAAAGCTCTTGAGCTTTGCCCTTCTGCTTACCGAGATAGACATTGCTTGGGGTGCCAAGATCTTAGGTGTGCGTGTCTGGCCTTCCGAAGACTACACCCGCGTTACCTTGGAGTCCGATACACCATTGCCTATTACTCAGCAGATTCTGACAAATCCAGATCGCTTGGTGGTTGACGTGCAAGGATTGGAGCTCAATCCCACTCTGAAAGATCTGGTAGCCAAAGTAAAGCCAAATGATCCGTATATCTCGCAAGTTCGGGTTGGTCAGTTTCAGCCTGGAGTTGTGCGTTTGGTATTTGACTTAAAAGAACCCATCAAGCCACAGCTCTTTACGCTTGATCCCATTGGTGAGTACAACTACCGCATGGTGTTTGATCTCTACCCCACTACGCCACCAGACCCATTAATGGCTTTAGTGAGAAGTAGCGCCAAGAAAGAAAGCGCCCTGGAAAAATCCAATGAAGAAGTGGATCTGATTGCGCAGTTCGCTACCAAGAAAGAGAAAGAGCTCGCCAAAACTCCAGCCGCCCCCGTTGCACAAGCCATTCCAGACCCCAAGGAATTACCAGCGCCTGCTAAGTACAAACGTTTGATCACGATTGCAATTGATCCTGGTCACGGTGGTGAAGATCCTGGCGCCATCGGTGCAGCCGGCTCACGAGAAAAGAATGTAGTGCTTGCAATTGCTAAGAGACTCAAAGACAAGATTGAAGGCGAAGCCTATATGCGCCCTTTCTTAACAAGGGATGGCGATTACTTTGTGCCGCTGCATGTCCGAGTTCAAAAAGCACGACGTGTTGAAGCCGATTTATTTGTATCAATCCATGCGGATGCCTTTATTGAAAGAAACGCCAAGGGAGCATCCGTATTTGCACTATCCCAAATGGGAGCTAGTAGTACTGCTGCCAGATGGATGGCGAACAAAGAAAATGCTTCTGACCTTATTGGCGGCATCAATATCAAAACACAAGATCGTCAAGTTGCTAACCTACTCCTGGATATGTCGACTACGGCCCAGATCAAAGACTCACTACAAGCGGGCAACTCGATTCTGAAGCAAATTGGAGGATTTGCACCCCTACATAAGGGGAAGGTGGAGCAAGCCAGTTTTGCGGTATTGAAGGCTCCAGATATTCCCTCAATCCTGGTTGAGACGGCTTTTATTAGCAATCCGCAGGAAGAAGCGCGCCTGAACGATGATGGCTACCAAGACCGAATTGCAGAGGCCATTTTGAAGGGAATTAAGGACTATTTTTCCAAAAATCCACCAGTGGCCAGACGGATCAACTCCTAGGAACTTGTAAGTACAAGGGCTGAGGGGCAGACCCCGCAAACCCAGGGAAGGCCTACAAACTTCTTGCTATAATTTATGGCTTAACTGGGTCGGTAGCTCAGTCGGTAGAGCAGCGGACTTTTAATCCGTTGGTCGCGAGTTCGAATCTCGCCCGACCCACCAGTATATAAGGGACTACAGCAATGTAGTCCCTTTTCTTTTGGCTACACACCGCTTACACACCTATTGCCCATTTTCGCTACCCCCTGTAAGCTAAAGGCTTAGCGAGCGATAAATGAGCCTACAAAAGCCCACCACACATACCCTCATTGATAGAAAACTCATTGTTTATCAGCGTGAGCGTAGTGCTATTTGGCAATGCCGTTTTAATGTGGATGGGCGCTGGCAAAGGGCTAGTACAGGCGAAAGAGACTTGGCAGAAGCTAAAGCTAAAGCGCACGATATTTTGGTGGAAGCTAATACGCTTAAAAAACTGAATGTAGCGCCCATTACACGCAGGTTTAAGGATATTGCTAACGCTGTCATTAAAAAGCTAAAAGCTGAGATGGCTAGTGGCAACGGCAAAGCCATATACAAAGACTACATAACAGCGATAGACAAATACTTCATCCCAACATTAGGTAAGTTCGCTGTAAACAATATTGGCTACAAAGAATTAGAGCTATTAGACAAAGCACGAATTAAGAAGATGGAAAAGCAACCCACTCGTAGCACCCTTCTTAATCACAATGCCGCACTTAAGATGATTTTTGATGAAGCTATATACAAAGGTTATATGGTGGAATTAAATCGTCCCAAGCTAGTAGCTAAAGGCAAGGCAAGCGAAAGACGAGCAGAATTTACTTTAGATGAAACAAGAGCAATTAAAAGTAATTTTGAAGCGTGGATTAAAAAAGGTAGAGCTGACAGCGTAGAACTAAGAAAGCTAATGCGTGATTATGTATATGTGCTGTTAGATACAGGTGCTCGTCCAGGCAAAGAGCTATTAGAGCTTAAGTGGACACAGCTTGAATTAAAAATGTATCCCACTATTAAAAAGACTGGGATGATAGAAGCGCCCAACGAGTATGACGATAGGGGTAGCGAGACCCTGTAAATATTTCTGTGTAAGTTCACTACGGGGTTATTGGTGAACGCTAATGCGTTCTCCAAATTCTATATCAAAACGATTGAGTGCTGCCCTCCAGTTCTGGATGGGCATGGTCCACTTCTTAGAAGCTTGCAAGATTGCCAAGTAGATTACTTTAGTAGCTGCTGCATCGCTGGGAAATAACTTTCTGCGCTTGGTAGCTGACCGGATAACACTGTTTAAGGACTCAATCGCATTGGTGGTGTAAATGGCTTTGCGGATCTCAGGCGGGTAATCAAACAGGGTTCGTAGGTTCTCCCAGTGACTAGTCCAGGATTTAGCGATCTGCGGGTATTGGGTATTCCACTTGCTGCCAAACTCTTCTAGGGCTTTTTGGGCCTGCGCTTCGGTGTTAGCTTGGTAGATGCGCTTAAGATCGGCGGTGACGGCCTTGTAATCCTTCCAAGACACGTACTTCAGGCTATTGCGCACCATGTGCACGATGCACAGTTGAATCCGCGTTTGTGGAAACTCACTAGCAATCGCTTCAGGGAAGCCCTTGAGCCCATCAATGCAGGCAATCAGAATGTCCTGCACCCCTCGGTTTTTAAGCTCAGTGAGTACCGATAACCAAAACTTAGCGCCCTCGCTCTCGGAGATCCATAGACCTAACAGCTCCTTATGCCCATCCATATCAACCCCTAAGGCAAGGTAAATCGATTTATTGATGACCTGCATGTTCTCGCGGATTTTGACCACAATGCAGTCCAGATACACGATGGGGTAGATGGCGTTTAGCGGTCGCGCTTGCCACTCGGTGATTTGCTCAATCACCCTATCAGTCACCTGAGAGATGAGTGCAGCCGAAACATCGGCGTCATACATCTCCTTAAAAGCGCCTACAATCTCTCTCGTCGATAAGCCCTTGGCATAGAGCGTCAGAATCTGATCATCCATGCTGGTTAAGCGAGTTTGGTGCTTAGCAAGCAGTTGCGGTTCAAAGCTGCCATCTCGATCTCTGGGGGTATCTATGACCACTTCGCCATGGGAGCCCTTGAGGCGTTTACTAGTAATGCCATTGCGCGCATTACTACTAGGCCGATTGCGATGCTTCTCATATCCCAGATGATGGGTCAACTCCGCATTTAAAGCTGCTTCTACCGTAATCTTAACTAGCTCTTGGGAGAGTCTATTTAAGTCTTCAGGGGTCTTAAGGTCTTTAGCTAGTTCGTTGGCTAAGGCTTGTAATTTACTGCGATCCATTGCGTTGTGTTCCATGTGGCTATCCTTCTATGCAGGTTAATTGGCCGCAGGAACTTACACAAATTTATTTACAGGGTCTCAACGAGCTTCTTGAGTCGGGTATTTTCCAGTTCTAGATCTTTGTACTTACGAGCTTGATAGACCTTCATGCCGCCATAAATCTTGCGCCAACGATAGTAGCTTTGCTCTACCGTTCCCACTTCTTTACAGGCCTGGGCTAGGGTTTTGCCATTGGTGGTTAAAACATCGATTTGACGCAATAAGGTGACGATTTGCTCGGGTTTAAGACGTTGGCCTTTTGCCATATTTAGCACTCCTTTAAGGTGAAGATTATCAAAAATCCTCTCTTCTGGAGTGGTACTAAAAATCAGGTCAGTTCAGATTATTTTGAAATTACCTCTTATTTGAAGGTATTTATTTTGTAACCACGAAGATCTTATCGCTCAAGACTTTGCTACCACGAACCATAGAGATCTTGACTGCAATAGGTAAAGTGACATCAGCTAACTTCGGTATCGAGAAATTTCTATCTGTGGCATTAAAGCGGATTCCAGGAGGTAATGGAGAACCATTCTCAAGGGTTACCGCTAGAGTGGAGTTATTTGGCAGGAGCAATAACCTATAACTACCGCTGGCACCTGAATTGCTGGCTACTGAGACGTTCTCACTAGATGAATCGATCAATTCTTGGGTAGTTTGGTCTGGCACAGGAAATTTCAAGGCTCCCGATGAAGGAATAGGCAACGCATGGAGATATTCGCCAGGGCTATCGTTATCGCGAACGTAGATCATCTCGCTCTTAATCAAGTGATTTGGCTGAACTGGCGCATCAGATCTCTCCACTAAGGGTTGGGTAGATTGTTGACGAGCAATTAAAACCATATTGTTTAACTCTTGCTGAGTCTGTGACTTTAGTGCCGGTGCTTCGACTATTTCAAAAGGCGCGTCCACAAAGGTCACTAGGTAATTTGGGTTAGCTGCAGCCAAACTAGATTGATAGATTCCTCGTGTTGATCCACTACCCAATCCAGATAAGCTAAGACTATCGCCTGCTAGAACGCCCGATTGGGTGTATTGCTGCGTTTGAACTGAGCCATTTGCAGTTACAGTTCCCCCAATAGCAGTTACTGTAGCTAATGCCTTAGCCACAGGAATAGTGCCACCACCATTGCCTGTTGCAAT
>NZ_LZFI01000013.1:0-18532 GCF_001889925.1 Polynucleobacter sp. MWH-Adler-W8
TACAGGGGCGCCAGTAGGAATAGCCCTTTCAGTCAGTGAACCAGATCCCGAAATCACTCCACTCAATGTTTGAGATGCAGATGAGGCGTAAACAAGTGAGCCATTATTAGCAATTGTTCCGGCATAGTTACCACCCCCCAAAGTACCTGCTCCACTAATAATCAGAGTTGCACCAAGATCTACTGCAGTGTTACCGGTATAGGTATTAGTGCCAGACAAAGTTTGTGTACCACCCGCAACAGTCAAGCCACCACTGCCACTGATAGCGCCTGAAAAATTACCGCTCGCAGCATTAGATAAAGTGAGGCTATTAGGGCCAAGTGCAATAGATCCGGAACCAGAAATGCCACCTAAAGAAACTGCCGCCCCCGCATTGGCTAAATTAAGTGCGCCATTAGCAGTGACCTGGCTTGTAACCGGACCTGCAACACCAGCACCATAAGTTACTGATGCACCAGTAGGAATAATGACATTGGCGACGTTGGATAAATCAGGAATCGCCCCACCGGCCCAATTACTCGCAGTAGCCCAATCACCACCAACTGGGCCAATATAAGTGACAGAAGCAAGTTGGGTGATGGCGCCATAGGCGCCAGAAATCTGACTGGTCGATAAAGTGTAATTTGCAGCATCGTTGCCAGAAATACCAAAGTTCACGGTAACCGTCTTACCAGCGCCTACATTCTTATTATCATAAACACCACTAGCCGATAAAGTGGCGGCATCGCCAGCAATCAACTGTGAAGAGCCAGTCATCAAATTCGTGACAGCTGAGCTGACAACTGCTGATCCATCGTATACCTTCGAGATCGATGCACCACTCAAGCTTGGGGTGGTAATCACTAATGGGCTAACAATCGATGTGCCGACTACCACTAGATTTTGGAAGCTACTACCCGTTTTACTCCAGCCAGTTGCTGCAGCAACGTTATATTGACCTGCATTAGTATTACCCGATGCGCTCGTACCAGCAGCTACCGGAACCAATCCTGCAGTTAAAGTACCCGACCCATCGTTCAGTGTAAATGCTGCAGATCCAGTAGAGCTAAGGTTGACTGGCGCTACGCTAAGGCCAGATCCACCAACATAAGATAGGCTTGTTCCATCGGCCGCTAAGTATTGGGCGGTAAATGTATACACCGGGGCTGTGCCATAGGTAGATATTGAGCTCGCTCTAATTAATAAATCTTGCGCACCTAGAATTTTATAAGTGCCATTGATGTAGTTCACTTGATAATTACCAACAGTTGCACCGCTAGCGCCTAAACCACTCGGTGTAAGCGTATAGTTACCGACTGCATTATTGGTGGCATCGCTACGGCTAATCGCCAACGTCTGCTGACCTGCTGGCAAGTTAGCAATGGACTCACCGTTAACAAAACCTTTGTAGAGGGCGCCAGCATATCCAGCGGTATCGGCCTGGACTGAGAATTTAGCGTCATTTGCAGCAGTGACATACAACTGCGCTGGCGTGATGTTGCCTGTGGAATTGACATAACTGACGGTGTAATTATGGCCAGAATTACCATCATTAATTACTACGGTTGCTGGATTAAGCAATACCACCTTACCTGTTCCAACGTTGGCATTATTCCCAGAGAAAATGGCCGAAGCAGCATTAAAAGTGTCCGAACCTGAAAGCTGTCCATTCATGGCCGCTAAATCAGATGCCGTTAATACATAGGTATAACCACCATCGTAGACCTTGTTAATGGTTGGCGCAGTCAAAGAAACACTGCGTGGTGTTACAGAAACACTGGTATTACCAATGTTCAAAGGAAGGTAGTTTGTACTTAATGCACCAGCATTACCAGTCAAGACTAATTGGCTTACATCAATCAAGGCTTGATTGGACTGCACATTTTTACTGACCATTACCGCTGAACCTGAGGCGCTAAAGGTCTGACCTAGGACTCCCGTAATGACTAAATCCCCTCCAGAGAAGTTCGCTAGCCCGTTATAGGCCATGCTGCCGGTAGCAGTTAATGTAGCAGGTGTAATCGTCACTGCTTGATTGTTGGCAATAAAGGTAATGTTGTAGTTTGATGCAGCGCTACCACCCCCTGCCCCACTACCTAACAATACGTTATAGGCACCCACATTCTCACCAGCAGAACGGGTTAAGGTACCAGAAACAGACGCTAAAGAATCTGTCGTACCAGCAATAGTTGCCAATGTTCCTGAAGTCAGGGTCACGCCAAGGCTTGGATCACTAGTGCCGTAAACCTTAGTTGCGGTATTCGCAGTTAATGTAATTGCTCTCTTAGTAACAGCAAAATTAGCCGGTACAAAAATAATGTTGTAGTTAGCATTATTGGCATTGCTATAGTAGCCTTGATTAATGGCGTAACTTGCAACAGTCTCACCAGTAGCCCTAGCTAAAGTGCCTATCAATGCGTCCCCAGAGACTAGCCCAATGCTACCTGTTTGCGACTGAATGCTAGCTGTTAATACTGGGTCAACAGCGCCATAGACTTTAGCCTGGCCTGCATCTGCAGTCACTGTTACATCTCTTCTGGTGATGCTAAAGGCAGCATTGGTGTTGCTGAATGTAATGTTGTAGTTCGATGCAGCGCTACCAGTCCCTGTGCCACTGCCTAACAATACGTTATAGGCACCCACATTCTCACCAGCAGAACGGGTTAAGGTACCAGAAACAGACGCTAAAGAATCTGTCGTACCAGCAATAGTTGCCAATGTTCCTGAAGTAAGCGTTACACCAAGACTTGGATCGCTAGTGCCATATACCTTTGTTGCAGTATTGGCGATTAAGGTAATCGCACGAGGGGTTATTTGATATACAGAGTCAACAAAACTTATGTTGTAGTTTGGGTTTAACGTATTTGTAACCGTGCCCTGGGTAATATTGTAACTATTCACCAACTCGCCACTAGCACGCGATAACAAACCACTCAAGGTATCTGTAACGCTATTCCTGGTTACCAAAGATCCGGATGTCACGGTATAGGCAAGCGTTCCATCCACATTACCATACACCTTGCTTTGATTACTGCTTGCAGTGATCGTAATGGAACGTGGAGTAATTGCAAAATCAGCACCTGTGAAGGCAATAGCGTAATTTGGGTTGGCGCTAGCTAAGGTACCCTGGGTAACAGCATAAGTGCCGGCATTTTCACCGCTGGCCCTCGCTAAACTGCCACCAAGTGTTGCACCGCTTAATAAACCAACGTTAATACCCTCTGCTTGTATTGTCGTTGTATAAGCACTTGGGTCTGCGCTACCGTAAATCTTAGATTGCCCACTATCCACGACCACCGTAACCGGGCGCGGGTTAATAGTGACGTTACCGGCATTGAAGGTGGTGATTTGATAGTTACCTGTTGCTGCTAAGGTGCCTTGTGTAATTGTGTAGGCATTACCAACCGATGCAGATGATGAGGCATTAGTAGTGATCGCCCCATTTAATGGTGAAGCAGCATCAGCGCCAACCAGACCACTGAAGGTATAGCTTAATGCTGGCGTAGATGATCCATAGATCATCACTTTATTGTCAGCTGTCACCGTAAGTGGTGCTGCTGTAATGTTGGCAGCCAAAGCGGTTGTGACCCCCGCAATATAGTAGTTTGTGTTGGAGAGCGTGAGGCCACTTAGGTTTGCCGTCACTCCTACAGCTGTACCGACGTTAGCATTCGCAAAAGCAGCGCTAACTGTACCGCTTGTACTTGCACTGTCCGATAACAAAAGACCATGAACTATTGGGGTGCCGCTCAAACTAACGGCAGTGGTAGTGTCATACACTTTATTGGCTGCTGTTAAGCCACTAATAGTCACTGGTGCTGCGGCAACATTTGCCGTTAAAGCATTAGAAATCCCCGCTACGTAGTAGTTGCTATTTGTAAGTGTCAGGCCAGAAAGGTCGGCAGTCACTGCAAGAGCGGTTCCGACATTTGCATTGGCAAAGGTGCCGGAAGTTGCTGTTCCACCCAAAGTAGCAGAATCGCTACCCAATAAACCAGAAGCAATAACTGGTGTGCCCGCCAATGCCGCTACTCTAGTAGCATCGTAAATCTTATTACTTGCTGATAGTCCGCCGATCGTAATTGGTGCGGCTGTAATATTGGCCGATAAGGAGGTTGTTACCCCTGAAATATAGTAATTGCTATTTGAGAGTGTGAGGCTACTCAGATCGGCGGTGACCACCAGACCATTACCCTTGTTGGCACTAGCAAACGCTGCGCTTACCGCTCCACTAACCGAAGCGCTATCTCCTGTTAGTAGACCAGCAACCGTTGGAGCGCCATTCAAAATTGCAGTAGTAGTTGTGTCGTAGATCTTATTGGCCGTTGTTAAACCACTAATAGTGACTGGTGCAGCAGCAATATTGGCAATCAGTGGGCTCGCGACACCTGCTACGTAGTAGTTTGGATTTGAAAGAGCAAGGCTCGCTAGATTTGCTGTTACTGCAATGCAAGTGCCTGCATCAGAACCAGCAAAGGTTCCGGATAGTGCTGCGCCAGAGAGGGTCGCGGTATCAATACCAACTAAACCAGACGAAATCACTGGGGTACCCGTTAACACTGCAGCACGAGTCGTGTCATAAGTCTTATTAGACGCTGATAGGCCACCAATAATGATCGCTGCCTTCTCAATAGTGCTTGTAGTATTAGCTTGATAAGTGATGTTGTAGTTTTGCGTCAATGTTGCAGAGCCACTCACTACGCTGGCATTCGATACATTAACTGTTTTATTGCTGCCAGCATTGGCATCTGCGTAAACAAACGATCCGCCTGAAAGCGCATCCTGGGACGCAGTAGCTTCATTGACAAATAGGGATCCACTTCTCAATACCAAGGACGGAGCAACCGTAGTGGAGGCTGTACTGACGGTTCTATCGTAGACCTTAGTTAGACTATCTACCCCAACGGTAATTGCTGCAGGCGTAATGGTTACAGTTGAATAGACTGGATTTACTAGGGTGTAGTTGCTAGCTGATCCTGTTCCATCGGCCAATGCTGCATTATTTAAACCAGCAAAGGCAGCTGAGCCTACATTTGGATTAGTTAATGTACCTGTGCTACCCGTAGTAAATACAAGGGTCTGCCCTGCTACACCCGCAATGGACATTTGACTTGCTGATACCGAACTGGTTCCGTCATAGGTTTTAGCAGCGCTCACCGTAATGCGAGCTGGAGTGATATCAGCACTTAATGGTGCTGTTAAGCCAGCAATAGAATAGTTATTGTTTGATAGCGAAATGCTTGTTAGATTAGCGGTAATAGCGACACCAGTGCCGGCATTGGCATCAGCGAATACACCAGTCACAGAACCCGTCACGGTCGCCGTATCACTACCCAAGAGACCAATAATGGTTGGGGTACCGCTTAAGGTTGCGCTCGTATTAGCGTTGTATACCTTGCTGGCAGCTGATAAGCCACTGATTGTCACTGGAGCAGCAGAAATGTTGGCAGTAATACCAGTCGGCTGAGTCAATACATAGTTAGCAGAAACCGTACCACTCAGGCTATCTAGAATATTGACCGTAATGCCATTGGCCGCGTTGATAGAAGCAAAGCTACCAGACTGTACCAAAGCAATATGAGCCTGATCACCAGTAGCCAGGCCAGATAATTGACCAGAGCTTACACTCGCTAAATTGGTGCCATCGTAGGTTTTATTGCTTACTGAGGTGCCAGTAACCGTGATTACTTTAGGGGTAACGCTCAGGGAACCAACGTTATAGATAGTATCCGCTGGATTGATACGACTTGTGTATCCGACGACTGGCTGTAGCGAACTAGCTGTTAACACATAGTTACCAACATTCAGGTTTCCACCAGCACTATAAGATCCGCTATTAATAGTCGGCGAAATCACAAAACTATATTTACCCTGCGCAGACCCAACACCCAAGGAATCTGCTGCAGTCCAAACATTGCTACCAGCAGCTGGAGCGGCAACCGTCAAGTTAATAATGACTGGAGAAGTCACGCCAACGCCACAGTTAGTACAGTACCCAGCTGTAACATAATTGCTGCTAGAGAGCGCATTACCAAGGTAGCTAGCATTAGAGGAATTTACAACACCATAACTTGTAGTGTTGCTACCTGCATTAACTATCATTTGATAGTTATTTGCAACTACTAATGAACCTTTGATAAAGGTCAAATTGTAATTTGAAGATCCAGCACTTGGAGTTAAGGCATTAGGCGTAATGGCTGCAACATTAATTAAGCCAGCCATATAAGTAACAGTAGGATTGCTAATTGAGCTTAAAGTATCAGCACCCAAAAGGCCTGTTAATTGATACTGTGAATCAATATTTGCTGGGGCCACACCTATAAATGTGGAAATATCATTCGCCGTCATCGTTAATGGCGCTTTAGTAATGGTGGCACCATTTACAGCAGTTGATGCGGTGGTAGGTAATGTGTAATTAGATAGAACTGTATTACCCTTTATGACATACGCGGATCCAATTGCAGCTGTGACAGTTGTTGCACTAGCTACATTGGCATTGTTATAGCTACCCGCTGTTTGCGTAATGTATGCGCCATCATTACCCATAAAGCCTGTCAATACGTATGAACCATCTGTTGAGCTAGTGCCTGCAGTTAAGGTTGCTGCGGTAGTGGTGTCATAGACCTTCGTTTGATTAGCAATGCTGACAGCAATAGCCTTCGGTGTAATCGCCACGCTGCCTGTGCTTGCAGGTAAGACATAGTTGCTAGCTAAGCCAGTGCCGTCAACCAAAGACAGGCCATTAGTATTAAGGCTGCTGACGCCAACCACGTTAGCACTGTTTGCATTTGCGCTACCGTTAATGCTGAGTGTCTGGGAGCCAACGCCAGTGGTCACCGTTAAGGTAGTGCCGGCATGGCCAGCGGTAAAGGTAGTCGTGCCATCAAACACCTTACTAGCAGTCAAACTGACTGTCGCTGGAGTCACCACATATTGATTACTTAAGGTACCAGCAAGCACCACGCGGTAGTTGGTATTGGTAGTCGTAATAGCTAGATTTCCTGCGCTATAGCCATAGGTATCCGCATTCTGAATCGTTGCGGTAGAGCCATTGGCAGTAAAGCCAAGGCTACCTGTAAAGCTCAACGGCACATTGCTTGCTGAATCGGTATTCAGATAACCAGTGACCGTATAGTTAGCTGCTGTGGCTGAGAAGGTAGTCGCATTAACGGCATTACCGTTATAGACCGCACTTTGGGTTGTTGGTGCCAAAGTGATTGTCGCCTGCCCTACCGTTAAATTACCCGCCACATAACTAATAACGTAGTTACTTAAACCACTACCTGTAGCAGAACTAGCCACAATACCGCCAGTGTATGTGCCGGCATTGACGCTAGCACCAACAGCGTTGCTACCACCGTATTGGAGGGTCACTGCATTAATAGCATCTCCTGTGACAAGGCCTGACTGTGTAAATGCACTAGTACCTAGGGCGGTAGTCGTGCCATATGTACTGCTGACGTTTGCAGCTGTAATCGTTAATGCTTTAGTGCTGATATTGGCAGTGATACCAGAAGGCTGAGTCAATGTGTAGTTCCCTGCTGCTGAACCACTAATGCTATTGCTCATCGTTACCGGAATAGCGCTACCAGCATTGCTTGAGCTAAAGCTTGCCGCCCTAGTAAGAATCACATTGGCAGTATCTGCAGAAATCACACCACTTAAAGCGCCTGCGGTTACTGTTGCTGCGTTAGTACCGTCATAAGTCTTGTTAGAAACTACTGTACCCGTCACTGTTAATGCTTTTGGTGTGATGTTGGCCGTTATTGCTGCTGGCTGAACTAAAGTGTAATTACTAGCAGCACCTCCAGCAATGCTAGCTGTAGATGTCACTGCAATGCCGTTAGCAGCATTAATAGAAGCAAAAGTTGCGGTCTGGCTCAAGGTAACGTTAGCACCATCAGCACCGACTAAGCCAATTAATAAACCACCCGTCACCGTTGCCGCATTTAATCCATCATAGACTTTATTGGCTACTGCGAGACTACCGACTGTCAGGGTCTTAGCGGTGATGTTGGCTGTTAGGCCTGTTGGCTGAACTAATGAATAATTACCTGCAGCAGCACCACTTAAGGAGTCAGTTGCTGCAACGGCAATAGCGCTACCTACGTTAGCTTGCGCAAAAGTGCCAGACTGATTGAGTGTCACTGCATCAGAACCAATAATTCCAACTAATGAACCACCGGAGATTGTTGCTGCAGTAGCTCCATCATAGACTTTATTGTCCGCTACTGAAATACCGCCTACCGTTAACGCTTTAGTAGTCAGGGTTGCTGTATTTTTAGTATTGCCTGCAGTTGCGCTATAACTCTGCGTAATTGCATAGTTACTCAATAGTGCAGTACCGCCACTACTCACAATGGAAGTAACAAAGTTGCTACCATTGCTCGCTACGTTGGCATTACTTACAGTTGCACTAGAAAGCCCGGTAATGGTTTCACCATTGACAAGTCCTGTGGGAGTAAACGCGGTTGGAGTAATAGTGGTTGTGCCGTTGTAGACGCCAGTAACCGCAATTCCTAAAGGTGCAGCAGTCACAATCGCAGTAATACCAGTAGGCTGAATCAAAATATAGTTACCGGCATTAGCACCAGTTAAGGAGTCGCTCAAAATCACAGAGGCCGAGCTGCTGACATTGGCATTCACTAATGATCCAGCTTGGACCAGGCTTACGGTATCCCCTGGTGTGACGCCCACCAAGGTACCACCAGTAATAGTGACAGTGGTTGTGCCGTCATACACTTTCGTTGTGGCAACCTGACCAGTCACTGTCAAAATCTTTTGATTGGCAGCGACTAAAGTCACCATATTCTGGGACGTAGTAGCGGTGGAATTATAGGAGGGCGAGAACGCGTAATTCGTTGCTAAGGCGGTACCACCTGAAATCACAATACCGGTCACAAAGTTACTACCGTTACTAGAAATACTCGAACTCTTCACAGATACACTGCTGAGACCTGTAATGGTTTGACCATTGATTAAGCCACTCAGCGTGAAGGAGATTGGAGTAATGGTATTAGTGCCATTAGCTACACCTACTACGGAGATACCCAACATAGCCGGAGTAATGTTCGCAGTAATGCCAGTAGGCTGAACTAAGCTGTAGTTACTTGCTGCACTTCCCGCAATCGTATTGGTAGTAATAATGATGATGCCGTTACTGACGTTTGGAGAAGAAAAACGGCCAGTCTGGGTCAAGATCACATTAGCTGTGTCTCCCGACAGCACACCAACTAAAGAGCCGCCCGTGATATTGGCATTGATAGTGCCGTCATATACCTTGTTGGCAACCGTACCATCACTCACAGTCAGGATCTTAGGGGTAATGAGTGCGGTAACGCCAGTCGGCTGCACTAAGTTGTAGTTGCCAGCTGAGAATCCAGAAATAGTATCCGTTACCGTAACAGGAATAGATGAACCTGCGTTCGGGCTATTGAGTACACCCGCTTGTGAAAGATTAACAACATCTACCCCAATCACGCCAACTAAAGTACCGCCCCATACATTGACACTAGTGGTGCCGTCATAGGATTTTTTATCTGCCAGCGTGCCAGTAACGGTCAATGTTTTTGCTGTTAAGGCAACGGTATTGAGTCGATTACCTGCGGTTGTGCTGGCAACAGTGCCAAATGCATAGTTACTGGCTGATGCAGTACCGCTACTAATAGCAATAGAGCGCACAAAGTTGGCGCTATTAGCACTAACGTTCATGCTATCAAGTACTACGCTAGAGAGCGCAGTAATGGTTTCGCCATTAACTAAGCCAGTTACTGCAAATGTCGCCGGAACAATCGTCGTGCTACCACTATAGGTAGCTGCTACTGAAATTCCCAATGGTGCGGGCGTGATCTTGCCAGTAATCGCTGCAGGCTGCACCAAGGTGTAGTTACCACTAGCAGCACCAGAAATGCTATCACCCATCGTTACTGCGATTGAGCTACCCACATTAGCAGAAGCAAATGTGCCGGCTTGAGTCAAACTCACTGCATCTAAACCCACTACACCAACTAGCGTTCCGCCAGTAACCGTCGCTGAGGTGAGGCCGTTATAGACTTTGTCAGTGATAGCGGTGCCAGTGACTGTCAAGGTTTTCTGCGTGATATTGGCGGTCAGATTGGCTGGCTGAGTTACTACGTAATTTGAGGCTGCAGTTCCTGCAATAGCAGTACTCACTACTACGCTAATTCCGTTGCCTACACTACTCTGTGCAAACGTACCGCTTTGAGTCAGGCTCACGTTAGCTAAGTCGGCTGTAATGACGCCAGATAGTGTTCCGCCAGTCACTAAAGCACTTGTGGAGCCGTCATAAACCTTATTGGCCGCTACTGAGGTGCCACCAACAGTAATTGCTTTGCGAGCAATATTGGCAGTAATACCGGTTGGCTGAACGAGAGTGTAATTGCCACTCGCTGACCCAGTAATGCTATCTACCATTATGAGCGCAACATTATTAGCAGCGTTAGCAGAAGCAAAGCTAGCAGATTGGGCCAAGGTCACGTTTGCAGTATCAGTTGAGGCAAGACCAACTAATGATCCGCCGGTGACTGATGCACTTGTCGTGCCGTCATAAGTTTTAGCGCCAATCGTAATACCCGTCACTGTTAATGATTTTGGTGTGAGAGTGACGGTATTTTGAGTATTTCCAGCAAGCGTGTTGTAAGCAGGAGTAATACTGTAGTTGCTCATGGAAGCAGTACCACCGCTAGTAGTAATCGCGGTGACGTAGTTGCTGTTATTGGCAGATACGTTGATATTATTGACTGTTGCTGCGCTGATGCCGGTAATGTTTTGGCTATTCACCAGACCAGTTACTGTGTAAGCCGTTGGCGTAATCGTAGAAGTACCGCTATATACCCCACTCACCGTGATACCTAATGGTGCAGGTGTGATGCTGACTTTATTGGTTGCTGTTACTTGGGAAGCATTGACTGGTAAGCCGCTTAATAAAGAGCCGTTGTAACTTACATCAATTAAATAGTTACTTGCAGAGAAGCTGCCAACACTGGCAGTACCGCCAATTGCTGTGACATAAGTACTGGCGCCATTGGCATTGGCAGAGCTTGCCGTTACTGAAGTAATAGTGTCCCAAGCTGCAAGTCCAGTTGTAGCAATTGTGGAATTAGCACTAGTAAAGGTAGTTGTGCCGTTATAAACACCAGAAACTGCGATACCTAGGACTGCAGGTGTAATGGTGTATTTATGGCCAGCAGGAATCACAGTAACAGTTGAACCATCAGATGCGGAAATACTCGTTGACGTTAGAGCTGTGTTAGTTTGAACTGCATTAGCATTGGTTCCGTTTAGTGCTGTTGTACCACCTACTGTTGGGCTAAATATGAGTACGGATTTAATGTAAGCACTAGAAGCACTAGTGATTGCTGCTAAGCCAAATGTCGCGGTGCTACTTCCAGTAAAGCTAACAGTTGAATTAGCCTGTATCCAATCATTAGCAGCATTGGAGTTATAGGCGGCTCCATAAACGGCGGTGTAATCACTATTGATTGTTACAGAGATAACAAGCGTACTGGTGATCTTTTGACGGTAATTAATATAGTTTCCGCTGACATAATTTCCTGGTTGAACAGGCATACCGCCAGCAATACCGTAAGAGATGTTAGTTGTAGCATCAGCATTCGTAGTAGTGATACCGAGCGCACCAGCGATCGCATAAGGGGAGGCTTCAGGCTTAGCCATAGAGATCGCAATGACACCGCCCGTATTTGTGAGAGTGCCAAGGGCTGTGATATCACCGCCAGTAATGGTGCCTGCCGCGATACCATTGCCAGCAATAATGCGCATGCCGGTTACACCAGCATTATTAGCACCAGCAAGGCTGACACTTCCGGCCGCATCCACTGTCAAACCACCAAGTGTTCCCGAGTTCTTAATTAAAGCAGCAGTAGTAATTCCGCCACCAACCCCTCGCCCAGTCAAATACACGCCCGATGCGCCAGTAATGGTTGCAGAAGCCACGGTGCTAATTGCAAGGCTGGTGGATCCAGCCGAGTTACCACTCATGGCAATGACTCCAGCTGTTGTACTGCTTGCACTGACAACTCCCGCTGCAGCGCTGGCGTTGATTCCATAGCTGCCAGCTGCAGTACCGCTAGATATACCTGAAATATTAATTCCACCGCTTGAAGTATTTAATGCCGCTGAATACGTAACACCTGATGCTGTATTTGACACACCATTTAAGTTGATATTTCCAGTTGTATAAATTGCATTCGCAATCGTTAGACCAGCCGAAGCCGCTGCTAAAGTAGATGCATTACTAGCAGTAATAAATCCAGATACCGGTACACAAGGGGCCGTTGTGCAGCCATAGGTGTTATCTAAAGTAACATACCCTGGCAAGGCAGCTGTCGATGTACCAATTGAGCCGTTTGCTATTGCAGAACCAGCTGATTTGACAATGTAATTAATTACCGAGCCTGTACCGGTAGTGAATGTCAGATTACCCGTTGCAATGGTAGAAGCGTTATTACCCGCCGTCGCGTCATAAATAACATTCGCAGCTGGGGCACCAGTATTGGCCACTAAAGCAATAGCCCCGCTTTGTGCAATCTTATTATTTGAGATAAAGCTGATGTTTGAGCCAACCGCGTTATCGGTAATCGCACCAGTCTGAGTAATGCCGGTGTTGGCCCCTGCTGCCACATCATTTGCAGTCACAGTGATATTGCCACCACCAGCATTAATCGTAATAGCGCCTAATGAGACGATCGTGGTCGATGCCCCACCGTTACCCGTTACTGTGAGGCTATTAGCAGTAATAAGGCCGGTTGCAGTAATTGGTGTAGCAGTGGCAGTGGCCGTAGACTGCGTACCAGCGATCGTTACTACCCCACCGCTAATCGTGCCGGTATCGCTAATACTTGCCGCCGTAGTTGTTGTTGCTGTAATGGTGATGGCTTGACCAGTAGCAGTGATATTGCCAGTACTAGAGTAAGCAATGCCAGTTTGGCTGTTTGCTGTAATAGTCACACCACCTGCTAAAGAGCTAATGGCCAGAGCGCCTTGTGTAAATCCAAAACCAGAACCATTAGCTACGGCGTTGATCGTGACGCCGGTAGTTCCTGCATAGGATCCTGCAGATAGAGCTCCAGTAATACTAATTGCAGCGCCGTTGGCTGCTGCAGTTGAAGTTGTTGTAGCTGTAGCGCAGCCTAAGCAAGAATCATCTAACAGGATATAGCCAGGTACAGTAACAGCTGGGCTGGAAATGATGGCGCCATTGGTTTTGATGATGTAGTTGATCGCAGCACTAGAAGTACCAGCCACACTCAACCCACCTGTTGTTACTTTAGAACCGTTATTACCTGCCGTCGTGTCGTAAATAATATTAGCTGCTGGGGTGCCAGTATTAGCTACTAAAGTAATTGCACCAGTTTGGTTAATGTAGTTATTTGAAATAAAGCTGATATTTGTACCAACTGCGTAGTCTGTAATTGCTCCGGTCTGGGTAATACCAATCAAAGCACCTGCCGTAGCATTATTAGCTGTCACAGTAATGTTCGTACCGCCCGCATTGAGGGTAATTGCGCCTAAGAAAACAATCGTTGTTGATGCCCCGCCGTTACCTGTAACCATGAGGGTGTTGGCAGTAATCAGACCGGTTGCTGTAATCGGAACCAAGGTGGCTGCTGCGGTAGATTGGGTACTCGTTAATGTCACCACCCCGCCGGTAATGGTGCCAGTGTCATTGATACCTGCTGCAGTAGTTGTTGTCGTAGCGATGGTTACCGCTTGACCAGTAGCAGTGATGTTGCCAGTACTGTAATAAGCAGTACCAGTTTGGCCATTTGCTGTAATCGTTACACCACCAGCAGATGAGCTAATAGCAAGGGCCCCTTGATTGAAGGCGATACCAGTACCGTTAGCTACGGCATTAATGGTGACGCCGGTAGCGCCAGCCAAAGTACCTGCAGATAGAGCTCCAGTAATACTGATTGCAGCGCCGTTAGCAGCTGCAGTTGATGTCGTTGTAGCTGTAGCGCAACCTAAGCAGGAATCATCCAACAGGATATAGCCAGGCACAGATATCGCAGGTACAGAAATAATGCCGCCGTTACTCTTGACCAGGAAATTGATGGCAGCTGTTGATGTACCAGTCACCGCAACAGTACCAGTACCAATCAGAGTAGCGCTATTACCTGCCGTTGTGTTGAATGCAATGTTGGCAGCTGATGTTCCGGTATTAGCAACCAGCGCAATCGCACCGTTTTGATCTATATCGTTATTAGAGATGAAACTAATACTCGAACCTACCGCGTTATCAGCAATTGCGCCTGCTTGAGTAATGCCCGTATTGGTTCCTGCGGCGGCATTATTGGCCGTCACTGAAATGTTGCCACCCCCTGCGTTAATCGTGATGGCACCTAAGGAGACGATTGTGGTTGATGCTCCACCGGTACCGGTTACTGTCAAACTATTGGCAGTAACCAGCCCAGTCATGTAAATAGGCGTTAATGTGGCAGTTGATGTTGACTGAGTGCTGGTTAAAGTCACCGCCCCGCCGCTAATCGTGCCGGTATCGCTAATACCAGCTGCAGTAGTCGTGGTGGTGGCAATCGTTACAGCCTGACCCGTTGCAGTGATGTTGCCAGAACTAGAGTAAGCCGTACCAGTTTGGCCATTGACTGTGATCGTTACGCCACCTGCACTAGAGCTAATTGCATTAGCGCCTTGTGTAAAGCCAACACCAGTGCCGTTAGCTACGGCATTAATGGTGACGCCGGTAGTTCCCGCCAGGGTTCCTGCAGATAGAGCGCTAGTGATCGCAATGCCAGCGAGGTTTGCGGCGGCTGTTGATGGCGTTGCGGCAGTGGCACAACCTAGGCAAGTGTTATCTAGCAGGATGTATCCAGGAATCGTAATTGCCGGTACTGAAATAACTGCCCCATTGGTTTTAACGAGGTAATTGATTGCAGAGGTTGACGTACCGCTAGAAGTTAACGCTGCGGTCGTTATTGAGGAGACATTACTACCGCTCGTAGTGTTGTAGAGGATGTTCGCTACTACACCACTGGCATTAGCTGCTAAAGTGATCGCACCAAGTTGCTGAATATTGTTATTGGAAATAAAGCTGATATTTGAACCACTTGCACCAGCAATTGCACCAGACTGATAGATACCGCCTGCAGCCCCTGGAATACCAATCACTTCACCTGTTACTGAAATACTGCCACCGATAGCAGCGCTATTGATCATCATCGCACCAAGCTGTACACCCCAGACTGCTACAGCTGTTGACGTCCCAAGAATCGTGATGTTATTGGCGGTAATGGTTGAGGCTACGCTGTTATAGACACCACGGCCTGTAGTAGCCCCGCCATTCAGGGACACGTTTCCGCCGGTTGAAGTCACCGCGACTGAATAATCAATACCAGTTTGACCTGCAGCACCGGTCATACCATTGATCGTAATGTTGCCATTAGCATAAATAGCGCTATTAACGGTGACGCCAACTGAAGTTGTTGCTAGAGTCGCAATATTCGGAGTGGTAGTGTTGATATAACCACTCACCGGCGTGCAGCCTGATGGTGTGCAGCCATAGGTATTGTCTAAGAGTACATAACCCGGTAGTGGCAATAGGCTTGTGCCAATGGCAGCCGGATTAATTGCCGCACCAGCAGTTTTAATAATGTAATTAATTGCAGAAATCGATCCCGTCGGAATACTTAAAGCAGCCGAAATTACGCTAGAGGTTTTATTGCCCGTAGTGACATCGTAGGTAATGTTGGCTTGATTACCGCTTGTATTAGCAACTAAAGAAATTGCACCAAGTTGCTGAATATTATTGTTCGAGATTAAGCTGATGTTTGAACCGCTCGCGCCAGTAATCGCACCGCTTTGATAAACACCACCTGCAGCACCGGGGGTGCCGATATAGTTACCCGTTAACGAGATGCTGCCACCTATAGAGGCGCTATTAATTGTCAATGCACCTGCTTGAACATCCCAAATAGGGGCTGCTGATGAGGTGCCTATCAACGTGATGTTATTAGCGGTAATGGTCGAGGCAACACTGTTATAGACTCCACGCTGAATGGTTGTTCCGCCATTCATAACAACGTTTCCACCAGTAGAAGTAATGGCGACTGAGTAGTCAATAGCGTTACTAGAGCTAACCCCATTCACCGTGATATTGCCGTTGGCATAAATAGCGCTATTAACCGTGACACCGACCGAGGTTGTTGCTAGGGTCGATACATTAGCGGTAGTGGTATTGATAAAGCCACTGTATGGAGTGCAACTAGTGCCAGTACAGCCATAGGTATTATCTAAAAGCACATACCCTGGCAACGGCAACAAGCTTGTGCCAATAGCAGCAGGATTAATGGCTGCGCCGCCAGTTTTAATAATGTAGTTAATGGCAGAGGTAGACCCGGTCGGAATACTTAAGGCTGCTGCAATAACACTTGATGCGTTCTTGCCGGTAGTGACATCGTAAGTAATATTGGCGTATATACCGCTTGTATTAGCAACTAAAGAAATTGCACCAAGTTGCTGAATATTGTTATTGGAAATAAAGCTGATATTTGAACCACTTGCACCAGCAATAGCGCCTGACTGATAAATACCCCCTGCAGCACCTGGGATACCAATCACATTGCCTGTTACTGAGATGCTGCCACCGATAGCAGCGCTATTAATCGTCATTGCACCAAGCCATACATCCCAAACTGGGGTAACTGTTGATGTTCCAATAATGGTGATGTTATTGGCTGTAATGGTGGAGGCAGTACTGTTATAAATTCCTCGCTGAGTAGTTGCGCCGCCATTCAAGGAAACGCTTCCGGCGGTAGAGGTAATAGCGACTGAATAATCAATCGCATTATTAGTACTAACGCCATTAACCGTAATATTGCCGTTGGCATATATGGCAGCGTTGATGGTTACGCCAGCAGTGGCTGTTGCCAGTGTCGCTAGGTTAGCAGTCGTCGTATTAATGAATCCACTAATCGGTGTACATCCTGTAGTTCCGCAACCATAAGTGTTGTCCAGCAGTACGTAACCCGGCAGTGCATTAGTCACTGAAGTGCCAATGGCTGCAGGATTCATAGCTGCGCCAGCTGTTTTGATAATGTAATTAATGGGTGTGGTGTTCGTGCCAGTTGCAATTGTCAGTGCACCTGCGATCACGCTGGAATCCTTTGTGCCGCTAGTGGTGTTGTAAGTCACGCTCACCGCAGTAGAGGTGGAATTAGCCACTAAGGATATTGCACCACCTTGATTAATCTTACCGTTGGTAATAAAACTAATATTGGATCCGGCCGCATTATCAATAATGGCACCAGTCTGATAAATACCTGTATCGGTATTTGTTACTACAGTGCCTGTCACGTTCAGATTAGTACCACCAGAAACAATGGTTAAGGTATTGAGGTAGACGGCGTAGGTTCCACCAACTTCAGAGCCGATGATCGTGATCGATTTCGCGCTAATCGAATTTTGTTGGCCTAGCTCCACACCGTTACCCGTAGTCGTCGATGTTCCAGTGATATTCACTGCCCCGCTATTGGCCACAATTGGGGTAATGCCCCAGGCGCTGCCATAGAGATTACCTACCGCTATACCAGTCGTCGTTAAGCCATTAATGTTGATATTGCCACTGGTAGCGATTAAGCCAGCAGCGAGCATCACTGCACCTCCACTTGCAGTAGAGCCGCCTGCATTGATGCCATTAATGGTGATGGCGGTACCGCTAATGTTGCCACCGACCAAAACGCCACAACCACCGGTAGTGACCAAGGTACTCCAGTTGGTCAATGCGGCATTAAGGTAGCCCGCTGCCGGTGCACAGCCGTTACCGGAACAGCCATAGGTATTATCGAGCGTTACAGCGCCGGGAACGGTGATTGCGCTTGCAATATTGATAGCAGATCCAGATGCCAACACGGAGTAATTAACGTTAGAAGTAGATCCCGCTGTGATTGTTAAAACGCCGGTAGTGATACTCGATAATTTATTACCCGCAGTCGCGTCATAAGAAATATTCGCAGAGGTACCACTGGTATTAGCAACTAATTTAACCGCGCCGTTCTGGCTAATGTTGTTGTTTGAGATAAAGCTAATGTTCGAGCCACTCGCGCCGTTAATATCGCCGATCTGATAAATACCACGAGCAGCCCCCGGAATCCCAATCACGTTACCAATGACGGTAATACTGCCACCTACTGATGCGCTATTGATAGTGAGTGGGCCAATTTGCAAATCCCATGCTGGAGCAGCGACTGAAGTACCAGTAATCGTAATATTGTTGCCTGTCACTACGCTGGTAGAAGTAATGTAAATGCCATAGCTCGCAATGGTTGCACCATTTAGGTTGACGTCACCATTGGTTGAAGTAATGTTTGATACTGCGGTAATACCATACACTGCGCCACCAGAAGCGCCCTGCACCACACCCTTCATCGTAATTGCACCAGTAGCAAAAACAGCGCTACTGATGGTGATACCCGTTGAAGTAGTTGATAACGGATTGAGGTTGGCCGTTGTTGTATTAATAAAACCAGAGATCGGAGTGCACCCTGCTGTGCCGCAACCG
>NZ_LZFI01000014.1:0-16866 GCF_001889925.1 Polynucleobacter sp. MWH-Adler-W8
CTTGGGTGGCTTTTTATATACTTTGATCTACTTAAGATCTAAAAACTTAAGAGCGCAGATCCTTGCCGTTCAATGTCAAGCGATTAGACGAACGATTTTGACATAAACCAATCAGACGATTTCTTTCGGCCATCACTTTGTCCGCGTAGCCGCCATCATCCTCGGCATTCGCAGCACCAACGTAGTACTTCAGACCATTACGCAATGAACCAGCTGTAGCGATAAGGTATTTCAAGATATAGGCGCCAACACGGATGTTGACTTCTGGCTTAGCAGCCTCAGAAGTTCCGCCAAAGATTGCATATTTATCTTTATGTACTGCAGTCATTACTTGCATGAGACCTTCAGCACCGGCGTGACTCTTAGTGTTTGGGTTGAAATTAGATTCCACCGAGATTACTGCCAACAAAAGCACTGGGTCGATGTTGACTTCTTTTGCAATCAAAATCGTGTTTGAAACATACTCCTCAATCTTCGAACGATCAAGACTGTATTTCTTCTCAAAGAAGTCAGCTACGGCACGTTGATTCTGAATCGAACCCATTAAGTTGCTATCTAAAGCCTGGGGGTCCATCTTTGATGTTGGGATACGGTCAGACAGATGAGAAATCGATTTCACCTGCATTTGCGCCACAGAGGGCATTAACAAAGCTACGGTCTGCTGCTTGGCGCTAGTCAAACCAATTGAAGCAGGAATCTTAGACTTGCCATAGATTACTGCGGCAATCTCAGTATCAGCGGTTTGTGCGGCTGCTACCTCATTAGATTCTTTGTATTGATTGAGTATGCCAAAGCCGCTACTCCAAACCATATGGCGCGCCTCATCGGGAACAAGAATGCGTGCAAGATCAAAAGCGCCGGCATTAGTACCGTTGCCTGAAAGCCAAAAACCAACAACCATGAACACAGTTAAAACGAGTAGGCCATTAATGACTCTATAGACCGGAGACATGGCGTGCGCCAGCAGCTCTTTAGCAGTCAAAGCGCTTGACTGTGCATTCTGCATATCGCTCAAATTGTTAACTAAACATTTACTCATTCATTGTTTGCAAGGCCTCAAAAAACTAGACTACCGTTTTATGCTGCATTGCAATATTTAAAAAACATGGGTCATCCTAAGAAGTTTCTTATATCAAGTCAAGAATAAAGAAGTGGAAATCAATAACTTATTGATCTAGGAATCCGGGAGATCCCGTATACAGATAGCTAAAGACATATATAAGTCAATAAAATCAATAGCTTATGTAAGTTAGGGGGCACTAATTTCACTCTATAAAAAATTGGCTTAAACAGGACTTTTTTGTGTTTTTGGCCAAAAATTCAAACCAAAAAATCATATATCTAGTGCTTTCATGTCTGTAATTTTCTAGGGGTAGTGGCAAGGCAGATGTTATTGCAAGACAGTATTTACAAGACCTTCTTCAAGAAAACATGCACTTTGATATACAAAAAAATATCGCAAGAGTTCTGATTCTTATTAGCTGTGGAGCTAGCCCAAGATGAAAAATATGGGCTCATGGGAGGTGGAGGTCATACACTAAGAGCCCATGAAATTCATCCGTAACCTTCTTGCACTTGTAGCAATTTGCGCCTCATTAAATGCGCTTGCGGCTTTTGAAGACTGCAAGGATCTATTTCCGGCCCAGCAAATACCCACAAGTCCACAAGCTGGGCGTGACCTATGCTTTGATAGTTTTGCCATCTACTACTCTCCTCAGGATAAAAAGCCAATCTATACCGTTGAGAAGCTTAATCGGGAGCAGCTTTCCGCCCCGCACCCGCGCAGAGGTAATCAGTTTTACGAAGAAGCCAGACTACCCTTCTCCGAACGGGCCCTGCTCTCAGATTACCGCGGAAGCGGCTTTGATAGGGGTCATAACGCCCCAGCAGGCGACATGAGTAACGAACGCTCAATGGCTCAATCTTTCTCATTGGCTAATATGATGCCGCAGGCAAGGCAAAACAATCAGGGAATCTGGGCCAAAAATGTTGAGGAGCCAACAAGGGCTTATGCGAAAAGAGCTGCTGGCGACATTTACGTATTCACGGGTTCGATTGGAAACCGCGGCAGTATTGGCAGAAGTCACGTAACGATTCCCAGCCACTTATATAAGTTGGTATACGACTCCAATAAAAATACTGCTTGGGGATATTTGATTGAAAACACCAATGAAGCAACTATGACTCCGCCGATCCCCTATCAAGAGTTAGTACAAAAGACGGGAATTGACTTTCATTTACCTGTAGGTGAAGGCAGTAATACAAACAATACATCGGCACAGACCCATGACATCAAGGGGCAAAAGACTCTCGTTGGCGGATGGTATCCCATATTTTTTGACGATTACTCCCCCAGCAAGCTCAATGATGTCATTAACAATATCAAGTCGGGCAAGATAGCTAGCATTCAGATTCAATATGACCGCAATGACACTCTTGCAAAACAGATTGCCTTACAAATTGAATCGCAGACCAAGTTAAAGGCAGGCCTAATTCAAAGCAGTCCACCAGGATCAGCAACTGTGACTTACGAACGTAACCGCGTCACACTGATTATTCGCTCAAAGTAATTTAGATCTAGCTTGCAGGCCATGCGCCCGCTGAATTGGCGCCAAGAGTCCACGCAAACCATTGTGGTCTAGGGTATGCATTAATTCCAATAATTCACCAAGCTCGCCTTTGGGAAAACCTTCGCGGGCAAACCACGCCAAATAATTCCCCGGCAGATCAGCCAATGCACGCCCTGCGTGCTTACCAAAAGGCATCTTCATTAAAACCAATTTTTCCAAGGACTCAGCGTTCATTTGGGGAAATCTTACAAGCAAAAAAGAATAGGCCTATAGATTCCGCCATTTTTTAAGTCATGGTTATTTTCATTAGTTGAGAACCATTCTCATCTAATGCTATATTGAGAACCATTCTCATTTAGATTGATGACCACCAACCTCAAGGGACCATGAAATTGACCATTAATAGACTTCTTGCATTCAGCCTCTTCTTAGTTGCCACACTTCACTTTTCTTTAGCCCATGCAGGCGAGGGAGTGTTTGGCTGGATTTACACCTTAGATTTGCAGCCTAAGGGCAAGCTGGAGTTTGAGCAGCGCCTACAACTCAATCAACAGCAAGCAGCGGGAACTTACGATGCATTAACTGCTAGGACCGAACTGGAATACGGCTTAACTAACGACTTACAAGTTGCCGGCTATATCAACTCTTACTACACCAATGCAAATCAAAATTACACCAATCCAGAAGCATGCGGAGATGCCCCAACCTGTACAGGCGGTTATGGCGTTCCCTCTTCGCACGATCCTTCCACAGCCTATAAGAAAAGTGGCATTGAAGGCGGTTCTCTAGAAGCGATTTATCGCATTACCAATCCAGTAACTTCGCCAGTAGGTGTAGGGCTTTATCTAGAGCCAACATGGGGAAGAAACAAAGATGAACTCGAGGCGAGGCTTTTACTTCAATCTAACTTTATTGACGATCGATTAATTTTGGCGGGCAACGTTGTAGCCGCGAATGAGCGCTTAAAGTTTATTGAAAATGGTAACGTTCCTGAATCGATGCTCGATTTACTAGTGGGCGCGAGCTATCGCTTTGCCCCCAAGTGGTCGGCTGGTGTAGAGGCCCGTTTTCATAATGATTATTCAGAGCTCAATTTACGCAATCAAGTTCAAAGAGCCACTTTTGTAGGTCCCAATATGCATTACGCAGCCAAAGACTGGTGGGTTACTGGCGCTTGGCGCTATCAACTCGCAGGCGGCACCTGCATGGGCGGCGGAGAGGCTGAGTGCTCAGATGCTCGTGTCTGGGATAGCCACTCAGTAAATGAATTCATTGTCAAAGTTGGTTTCCCACTCAATTAACCGAAAGAACTCATGGAAATTCAGAACCTATTAGTTGCAGCTTTAGCTCATTTGCTGAAGTTTCAAGCCACCCAATGTCAAACAGCCAAGAAAAGAGCGTTGATGATCTTTGACAAACTCTCCAATGTCAAAGGCATCAACCCAGAAATTCAAGCACTTTGTAATGAAGCGAATGAATTGCTCACTGCCTAAGATTTTATTTAATAACCCATGAACTGGAAACCCAGCCCGTTAGTAATCCTTAGTTTAGCCATGATGAGTGCACCCATCATGGCCCAAGCAAAAATTTATGCTTCTGCAGAGCAAGCTCAAAAAATCCTTTTCCCCAACAAAATGCTGACGAAGTATCCCATCATCATTACAGATGATCTTCAGGAAAAGATGCGTATTGCATCTAGCATTCGTTACCCCTTTCAGGGCGAGCGCATCTGGAGGGCGAATGATGGTAGCTGGCTTGTGGTTGACGAAGTCATAGGCAAACATGAAATGATTACTTATGCCGTTGCTATCAACCCAAATGGCAGTATCGCTGGTATCGAAGTTTTGGAATACGTTGAGTCTTATGGTTATGAAGTAGCAGAAGCGCAATGGCGCAAACAGTTTGTAGGCAAGACCGCAAACGACCCTATCAAGCTCAATCAAGATATTCAGAATATTGGTGGCGCAACACTTTCTTGCAAACACCTTACTGATGGAGTGAAACGGGTAACCGTTTTATATGACCTAGCCCTGAAGAACTCTAATTCAAAACCCAGCCTCGGAAAGTAACAATGCTTCGTTGCAAACCACTTCTTGGCACCTTTGTAGAGATCTCCATAAATCAAGATGATGGGCAAGAGGCTATTGATAATGCTTTTGCAGCCATTCAAAATATTCATGACCTCATGGGATTTCACCATCCTCAAAGTGAGCTAAGCCAAATCAATCGAAACGCCCACATCGAAGCAGTTGAGATTCATCCGTGGACTGCGCAAGTCATCCGAATAGCAAAAGAGGTGCATCTTGAATCCGACGGCCTATTTAATTGTGGAATCGGCCATCGCCTGGTTGCTGCAGGATTATTGCCCTGCCATATCAACTACTCCAATCACGATCTTGGTGGCGTTGAAGATATTTACTTCTTGGCGCCCGACTTAATAGAGTCCTCTCGCCCAGTTTGCCTGGATCTGGGCGGAATCGCCAAAGGGTTTGCGGTAGATATGGCGGTGAGAGTCTTAATATCAGAGGGCATCGCATCTGGCTCGGTGAATGCTGGTGGTGACCTACGAGTCTTTGGAAATACATCTCTCCCCATTCAAGTTCGCCATCCTGAGAGTCCTGAGGAGTTGATTGAAATTGGTTCCTTGAAAGATGGTGCCATTGCTACAAGCAGCCTTTATTTTGCCAAAAGAGATGGCCTGAGGAGTCACATCATTAATCCTCTAGCCCAGAATTTTTCCGAGGTTCATATGGAGATTGCTGGGTCATTCTCTATCCTTGCAAAAGAGTGTGTTTACGCAGATGCACTCACCAAGGTTTTAGCCTTATCCAATAATGAGCATCACCCTTGCTTCAGCCATTTCTCAGCGCAAACACTGAGGATAGTCGCATGAGCCGCCTTGGGAAAATGCCCAACTGGCAAAGAACGCTAGTTATCTGGGGCATGATGACATGCTCTATCACTGGCCTGATATATCTTCTGGGTCATCAATTTCAGATACAAAGATCGACTCTTGGCACCCATAGCATTCTCGCAGCTCATGGCATAGCTGCAATGCTGGCTACCTTAGCTCTTGGATCAGTAATGCCTTTCCATATCAAGGCGGGATATAAGTCGAGAAAGCAGTTGTGGAGTGGTTTTAGCCAGTTGGGCTTCTTGGCAACGCTGCTCATTTCTGGCGCCCTACTCTATTACGGCCCAGAAGAGGCGAGAGACATAACCGTCGATACCCATTGGATAACGGGATTACTTTTTTTAGTGATTTTTATACTGCATTCTTTTAAAAAATTACGTCAAGCTAATCACTGAATCGATTGAATGCATGATTTTCTTTAATTCAATCCACTATTTTTTACAATAGTACTTATAGAGCAAGCCCATTACTGCGACTGCAACCTCGCTAGCTAACGAATAGTAAATCTGCTTACCTTCTCGGCGCGTCTTTACCAGCTTTTCTTTACGAAGAACGGTTAATTGCTGAGACAGCGTTGGTTGATGCAGATCCAAGGCAGCCTCTAGCTCGCTCACACATTTTTCACCTTGGCCGATTTCACATAAAAGCATCATGCGGTCACTATTGGATAAGACTTTCATTAACTTGCAGGCATCAGCCGCTGATGCCTGCATTTTCTTGAGCTCAGATTTAGTAATAGTCATCTCAAAGAGTGTTCAAAGGTATTTTTAAGTAGGATTTGCCATTCGCCTCTGGCTCGGGTAAATGACCTGCACGTATATTGACCTGAATAGATGGCAGTATGAGGTTGGGCATATCTAGAGTCGCGTCACGTTTATTCCGCATTTGCACAAATTGCTCCTCACTGATGCCTGCATTCACATGAATATTGAACCTCTTTTCCTCGCCAACCGTTGTGCAATAAGCCGCAGCACGATCTTCAGGCGGATAGTCATGGCACATATAGAGTTTTGTCTCATCGGGATAGGACAGCACCTTCTGAATAGAGCGGTATAAACTCTGGGCACTACCCCCGGGGAAATCACAACGTGCCGTACCAACATCAGGCATAAATATAGTGTCCCCAACAAATAGAGCATCCCCAATCTCATAAGCCATACATGCGGGCGTATGACCAGGCACATATAGTGCTTTTAGCGAGAGAGCTCCAAATGGCAGGGATTCACCATCTTTCAATAAGTGATCAAACTGGGATCCATCAACAGCAAATTGCTCGCCCAGATTAAAGACATCCTTAAAAACGTTTTGTACATTAGTGATGCGCTCTCCAATCACAATCTTCCCGCCTAACTTGCTTTGTATGTAGGGCGCTGCTGTGAGGTGGTCAGCATGTGCATGGGTTTCTAAAATCCTATCTAGCTGTAATTGCTCATTTTGAATAAAGCCAATGACTTCGTCAGCAGACCGAGTAGAAGCTCTACCTGATTTGGGGTCATAATTGAGGACCGAGTCTATTACTACACAGGGACTTTTCTTGCCTACGTAAACAACATAAGTAAAAGTCCAGGTTTCTGGATCAAAAAACGCTTTAACATCAGCGCGAGAGCTTGAATTCACAAAGGCCTTTCTTAGCAATATTGTATTTATTCTTTAAAAGAGTAAATAATATATTTATTTATATATTATCTTAATATAAAATTAATTGCAATGGACTATTCAATCCTTATCAGCCCCGGCTTAGGTCTTGTTGTGGGCCTACTCATGGGTCTTACAGGGGCCGGCGGCGGCATCCTGTCAGTTCCTTTGTTGGTATTTATTTTGCATTTACCGGTAGCTGAGGCTGCTCCAATCTCCCTCGCTGCAATTGCGCTCTCGGCAGGCGTTGGCGCTCTACTGGGATTGAAGAACAAGATTCTTCGATATAAAGCGGCCGGATTCATGGCAATGTTTGGGTTGATGCTTTCTCCAATCGGGCTATGGGCGTCGAAAAGCATTCCTAATGCGCCACTATTAATTCTTTTTAGCTGCACCCTGTTCTACGTCTCTATTCGCCTATATCGGCAAGCTTACAAAGAAATTCATGGCATACCTGATTTTGAGGGTAAATCACCGCCACCATGCTTATTGGATTCCTCAAGAGGCAAGTTATCTTGGAATGTGCCATGCGCTAGAGCATTAATGTTGTCAGGTGGTTTAGCAGGCTTTCTATCGGGGCTCCTGGGCGTGGGCGGAGGATTTGTGATTGTTCCTGCGCTCAAGCGCTACACCGATTTGCCCATCAACTCAATAGTTGCAACATCATTAGGCGTGCTTGCCATCATTGCTGGGGGCGGCACTCTTTTGTCAGCCATGTCAGGAAGTCTTGACCTTGCAATTGCAGCGCCTTTTGCATTAGGAGCCTTGCTTGGGTTACTAATTGGTAGGGGATTCGGCAAAAAACTCAGCGGCCCAAGATTGCAGCAAATTTTTTCTGTTTTGACATTTTGCGTTGCCATCAGCCTAATTGTTAAGGGGTTCTCAAGTTAATGAAAAGACCTTTGGCATCGTTTATCTTTATTCTTATATTTAGTCTTTTGGGAGTTTTGCTGATGTCCATTACTAAACCAAGCACTTTTCTATCAAACTCAATCAGCACCATTTCTGGTACGGTCAGCAATCTCAACAATGAGTTACTAGAATACGTAAACCCAGAAAAGCCTACTCACGATCATTCTTCGCAGTATTACCAACGCTTTTTTATCTCCAAATTTAATTTGGGCGAAACAGCAATCGAAGCAAAGTTTTCATTCCCTATGAAAATTGCTGATGGCGATCAGGTCACTGTATCGGGATACCCAAAGGGCGGCGCCTTTCAAGTTCTTGCCTATAACAACCAAACCCAGCAAGTGGCCAGCAATGAAAATTGGGTTGTATTGGGCTTAGGCGCCCTCTTCTTCCTTGCGGTAGCTATAGGCCTACTGAATAGTGAACTGGTAGCTGAAGGCGCACTGATTCCCAAAGTCTTTTGTTTGGGTTTACTGTAGTTGCCCTTTACATGGGCTATCGCGCTTTGCTGATTCGAGAGGCTATAAAGCTCTTATCTAGCTAAAGAAAAAGCCCTTATTGCTAAGGGCTTTTTTATTACTTTCAACTCAAGCAACTACTTAGTGACCACCAGCGCCACCCAAGTAAGCCGCTTTCACAGCGGGATCGTCCTTGAGCTTTTCAGCAGGTCCGTGAGTAGCAATCTTGCCGTTCTCTAGTACATAACCATAATCAGCTACGTTTAAAGCGGCGGCAGCAAACTGCTCAACCAATAACATGGTTACGCCCTGTGACTTCAAGTTAGAGATGATCTTAAATACTTCCTCAACCAAGATTGGGGCAAGGCCCATGGATGGTTCATCCAAAAGAATAATCTCTGGGTTTAGCATCACAGCACGCGCCATTGCCAACATCTGCTGTTCACCACCAGATAAGGTACCAGCCAATTGATTGCGACGCTCTTTAAGGCGTGGGAACATTTCAAGAGACTTTTCCAAGTCTTGCTTGATATCACCTTTTGGGCGGCTACCAGTAAAGCGTGGAAACGCACCAAGCAACAAGTTATCAGTTACGGACATCGTTGTAAACACGCGGCGACCTTCAGGGCTGTGAGCCAAACCTAGGCGGGCGATTTTATGAGAGTCGTAACCATCAATTTTTTCGCCACCCAATGTGACTTCGCCAGCTGTTGGCTTAATCATGCCAGTAATAGCGCGCATGGTGGTGGTTTTGCCAGCACCGTTTGAGCCAATCAAAGTAATCACTTGACCCTTAGGAACATCAATATTGATGCCATGGAGGACTTTTACTTTGCCGTAGCCTGCTTCAAGATTCTTAATAGATAACATGGTATTTACCGATTCAATATGTTCTAGTGATTAAGTACCCAAGTAGGCATGAATCACCTTCTCGTCTGCCTGAACTTCAGCTGGTTTACCTTCTGCAATCTTCTGACCAAAGTCCAATACAGAAACGGTATCGCAAACTGACATCACCACATCCATGTGATGCTCAATCAGGATGAAAGTAATACCGCTATCGCGGATCTTACGAATAATGCGCAAGAGTTCTTTGATGTCTGGTGCTGTTAAACCAGCAGCAGGCTCGTCCAACAAGAGCAACTCAGGATCCAATGCTAAAGCACGAGCAATCTCCAGCAAACGTTGCTTACCGTATGGCAAGTTACGCGCTTCTTCATTCGCTAAATCATCTAGGCCAACGAATTTAAGTAAGGCCATTGCACGAGCATATGCTTCAGCTTCTTCTTTCTTATAGCGTGGCAGATGTAATGCAATTTCTAACATGTTTGATTTAAAGGTGTGATGCAAGCCAACCAAAATATTTTGGATCGCCGTCATTTCACCGAAGAGTTGAACGTTTTGGAAGGTGCGTGCGATACCAGACAGGGCGATATCGGAAGAAGTCTTACCAACCACGCTTTCACCTGCGTACAACACGTTACCTGCAGTAGGTGTGTAAATACCAGTCAACACGTTCATCATCGTGCTCTTACCGGATCCGTTAGGACCGATCAAACCATGGATGGTGCCGCGCTTGATACTGAGATCAACTTTGTTCAATGCCTTTAAGCCACCGAACTGCATCAATACAGAATCTACTTTCAGGAGCTCAGCACCCGTATTTTGATTGGCAACAGTACTAATGAAGTTAATGGAATCATCCACCTCTTCGTGATCACCGCCGCGAGTAGTTTTAGCCTTACCAACCATCACCTGGTAGAAGCTTTTCGCGAAACCAACGATACCGCTTTGCAAGTAATACACCACTAGCAAAATCATGAAGCCGAAAATACTCAAACGCCAATCAGAAATGCTATTCAACCAAAATGAAAATGCTGCTAAGCCCACTACACCGATGATTGGAAGAGCTACGCGCTTAGGAGTAGTTATCTTCTTGGATAGAGCCATGCCAGCCCCCACTACCACCACGATTGCAATAATCGAAGCAACGATGCGGAATAGATTGATGTCGTCCAAGAGTTTTGGCAATAAGACAATGATGGCCGCACCAATGATCGCACCAAGGCGTGACTTACGTCCACCCATAATGATACCGAGCAAGAATAAAACGGCTAGCTCGTTGTTATAGGTATTAGGTGAAATATATTGCTCTGAGTAGGCATACAAGCAACCAGCCAAACCAGCAAAACCAGCGCTAATCACAAATGCGATCACCTTAAAGCGATAAACAGATACACCCATGCAGTCACAAGCAATTGGGCTATCACGCAATGCTTCAAAAGCGCGGCCCATTTGTGATTTAACAAAACGATCGACAACAATCATTGCCAAAATAGCTACTGCTGATACCAACCAAAAATACTCGGTGACGCTCATAGGAACACCCATGAGCTCAGGGAGTGTTAGCTTAATTCCCAATGGCCCTTCGGTTAACCAATCCATCTCATTAATCAGAATCTGCGCAATTGTTCCAAAAGCCAAGGTCACCATCGCCAAATAAGGCCCAACCACCTTGAGAGCAGGCAGCGCCAAGATGCCACCAAAGATAGCCGTAACAATAATGGATGCGGGAATGGTCGCCCAAATTGGGAGGCCTAAATGGAAAAATAAAATACCTGCCGTATAAGAACCAATACCAAACAAGCCAGCATGACCCAAAGATACTTGACCTACATAACCGACTACGATATCCAATCCGAACAAAAGGATGGTGTAGATCAGAATCGTTTCAACTAGGTGGATGTAATAAGGATTGTGGACGAACAGGGGGAAGCAAACGAGCCCCGCAATCGCAATGAATATCGGTAATAGAGACTTCAATTTCATCATTAAACTTTCTTAATCGCAGATTTGCCGAAGAGACCAGATGGTTTGTACGCCAACACGAGCAATAACAAGATCAAGCCGGGCACATCTTTGTAACCAGTAGAGATATAAAAACCGGTTGCTGTTTCTACGATACCGAGAATCAAGCCACCAACAATAATGCCAAGGCCGCTAGATAAGCCGCCAATAATCGCTACAGCGAAAGCCTTTAATCCTAGCGCGCCACCCATGGTTGCGCCAGTCAGAGTTAACGGTGCAATCAATACGCCCGCGAACGCTGCAGTTAAAGAAGAAAGCGCATAAGAGAAGGTAATTACTACGCTGGTATTAATACCCATCAAGCCAGCTGCATCACGGTCATTGGCTGTCGCAACAACCGCTTTACCGTAAATAGTTTTACGGTTAAAGAACTCCACCAACAACATCATCACTAATGCGCCAACGACTACTAAAATTTCCATTGGCAGAATATTTGCACCCAAGAAACTCATTGGCTCCATTGGTAACGGCGATGGAAATGGCAATGCATCACGACCCCAAATATTTTCAGCCACGTTCTTGAAAATAATACCAAGAGCGATGGTAGACATAATCCAACCAAACTCCGATTTAATCTTAATTGCAGGACGGACGCCGATGAGCTCAACGAAGCTACCTTGCAACATACCAAACAAGCAAACTACTGGAATCATCACCCAGTAATTCATGCCAAATGTATCTACGCAAGTTAAACCTACAAGAGCACCCAACATCAGCGCTTCACCCTGACCGAAGTTCAAGGTGCCAGATGTGGCAAATGTGAGCTGAAAGCCGAAAGCGATGACCGCGTAGATCATCCCCACCGCTATGCCGCTCGAGAGGATTTGTGCAAACATGTCCATGTTATTGGCCTAAATATTCTTAAAACTGTTTTATTAACGAATCCGTCATTGTAAGCAAAACGCCGCTTGTGGGCGGCGTTTTGTCTTATCTAATGCTGCAGTGCAAAATAATTATTTAGATTGCCTGCCCTAGAGCTTAAATTACTTCTTTTTAGCTGTTGCGTCTTCAGCATTCAAGAACTGAACACGGCCACTTTCAACTACGCCCATAACTACGTCTTTGGACTTGATAGCCTCATGGTCAGTTGCAGTAAATGGCTTGTTATAAGTAATCACAACACCTTCAACTGGAGCCTTCAGATCTTGCAAAGCTGCCAAAATCTTTGGTCCCTCTGTGCTGTTTGCTTGCTTGATAGCAGCAGCTAACAAATAAACAGAGTCATATCCCTGAGCAGCAGAAACTGGGGAAGCAATGATGCCATTCTTAGGCTTGAAGTCTTTCAAGTAAGCATCAACGAAAGCTTTACGCTTTGGAGTTGTTGCAGGACTCTGAATGAAAGTTTCCGGCATCGTTGCGCCGTCACCATTTTTACCAGCTGTATCAATAAAGCTAGCCATTGACAATGTCCAGCTACCAATCATTGGTTTTTTCCAACCCAACTTTGCCATACCGTTAGCAATTTGCGCCAACTCAGGTCCAATTGCGTAAGTCAAAACTACATCAGCACCAGCATTTTTTGCTTTGAGCAATTGTGAAGTCATGTCTACGTCACCAATATTGAACTTTTCAGTTGCAACTGGAGTAACGCCATAACCCTTCAATGCCTTCTCTAAGTCCTCGCGGCCTAACTGACCGTAGTTTGTTGAGTCAGCCAAAATTGCTACTTTTTTCAAGCCACGCTTCTCAACCGCTTCTTTAGCGATCATTGGTGCTTGAATATTGTCAGCTGCAGCATTACGGAAAACATAGTTTTCAGCAGCATTTGGGAACTGATGAGTAATCAATGTGCCTGTTGCAACGTTATTAAATACTGGAATCTTTGCTTCTTGATAAAAGCGTTGTGAAGCCAATGCAACACCGGTATTGATGTACCCCAAAGTAGCAACTACTTTTTCGTTGTTAATCAATTCTTGTGCAATTTGAACGCCACGCTCGTTTTTCGCTTCATCATCGCGCTCAACCAAAACGATTTTGTTGCCGTTGATACCACCAGCGGCATTAATTTCTTTTGCAGCAAGGCGCACACCGTCACGCATACTGACACCCATTGAGGATGAACCACCAGTAAATGGACCTGCAACACCAAGTTTGATATCGGCAGCATAAGCGCCGGTTGTAAGCATTGCAGCAGCGGCTACTGCAAAAATGTGATGACGAATGTTCATAAAGTCTCCATGACTAAAAATTGCTAATTAATAAATACTTTTTTATAGGTAAAACCGAAACGAACAGTTATCTTACTGTTAATACAAAGGCAAAAAAAGGGCCTTGTATTAGGGTTTTACATTAGCCCAAGAGACTCAAGAAAATTGCCGTTTCAGGCTGCGTTCAATGTTTGGCCAAAAAAGATTGATGATCAGTCCAACTATCACCAAGCCCGCTGCCAAGATCTTCCATGGCGGCAATGACTCCCCCAAGAAATAGGCTGCCGCCCCCATGCCAAAAATAGGTACCAGCAAAGGCGCAGGCGCAACCACTGCCGCCGGATGCTTAGAGAGCAGCCACGCCCAGGCGGAATAGCCAAAGATGGTGTTTCCCCAAGACTGCCAAAGAACACCAGCCCATGCCCCTACTGGGGCTGAGGTTAAAGAAGTACTCATATGCCCCCACCCGCCCTCAAAAAGGAAGGAAATCGCAAATAGAGGGGGAATCGCAAAAGCACTTGCCCAAACCACGTAGGCCAGCATATTAATAGAGCCCGCCCTTCGGCTAACCGTATTGGCAACCCCCCACGAAAAGCCAGTAAATACCACCAAGGCAAGTCCCAAGAAGGTGGTTGTGGCATCAGTGTGCAGCGCAATAATTCCCAAGCCAGTCATAGCAACCAGTACCGCCAGCATTTGATAAGTGCGCAAACGCTCTTTGGCAAAAAACATCGCAAAGCCGATAGTAAAAAATACCTGGGTCTGAATCACCAGGGAAGCTAGACCCGGGGAGATACGGCCATCGATCGCAAAGTACAGGACTCCGAACTGCCCCACACCCACTGCTAAACCATAAATACTAAGATTGACCCAAGATGTTTTGGGTCTTGGCACAAAGAACACCAGCGGAAGAAATGCAAAGGTATATCTGAGTGCAGCGAACAAAAATGGTGGAAAAGCTGCGAGTGACAATTTAATGACTACAAAGTTCGTACCCCACACTGCCACAATAGCCAACGCTAGCAATAAATGACTAGCGGGTAATGAATAGCTTTTCTGTGAAGTCTTAGGCACGCGTTAACAATTCCGACACGCGCTCAGCGATCATCATCGTGGGGGCAGCGGTATTGCCCGAAGTAATCGTAGGCATCGCCGAAGCATCGACTATACGCAGATGATGAATGCCTCTCACGCGTAATTCAGAATCGAGCACCGCCATCGGATCGTTATCGCGCCCCATCTTGCATGTGCCTACCGGATGGAAGATGGTTGTACCAATATCCCCCGCCGCTTTAACCAACTCATCATCCGTTTGATATTGCACGCCCGGTTTGTATTCTTCTGGAGCATAAGGACCTAGGGCGGCCTGCTGGGCAATCTTGCGAGTTAAGCGCAAAGATTCTGCTGCTACCTTGCGATCTTCATCAGTCGACAAATAATTCGGACTAATCACTGGCGGCGCTTCAGGATCAGTCGAGTTAATGTGAACACTACCTCGCGAGGTGGGGCGTACATTGCAAACGCTTGCCGTAAAGGCATTAAATGAATGCAAATCCTCACCAAACTTTTCCAGGGACAAAGGTTGCACGTGATACTCAACGTTGGCACTCTTTTGTTCTGGCGAGCTGTACGCAAATGCACCCAACTGTGATGGCGCCATCGACATTGGGCCAGATCGCTTAAAGAGATACTCCAAGCCGATCATCATCTTTCCCAAAAGAGTATTGGCTTTCGTGTTTAAGGTCTTAATACCATTCACTTTGTAAACCATGCGCAGCTGTAAATGATCTTGTAAGTTCTCGCCGACACCTGGGAGATGAGCGATAACAGGGATACCTAATTGGTTTAAATGTGCGGCAGCGCCAACACCGGACCGCTCTAGAATTTGTACACTACCAATCGCGCCTGCACTCAATAACACCTCTCCACCCTGCTCGATGGCACATAAGGCTTCGCAGGCTTGACCATCCTTGATGTATTCAACCCCAAGACAATTTTTAGTGGCGGGATCAATTTTAAGTTTTGTCACCACAGCTTGAGTTAATACTGTGAGATTAGGACGCTTTGCCGCATCCCTTAAAAAAGCTTTGGAAGTATTTAAACGCCAACCAGCGCGTTGACTCACATCGAAGTAACCCACGCCAAAGTTATCGCCACAATTGAAGTCATCTGAAGCCGGAATGCCCGCCTCAACTGCAGCCTCTTTAACTCGATCCATGATAGGCCAACGTAAGCGCTGCTTTGAAACGGTCCACTCACCACCCTTACCATGCCACTCATTTGCAGCGCTGTGGTAATCCTCAAATGACTTGTAACGCTTAAGAGCATTTTCCCAAGACCAAGAATCATCGCCAGTTGCCTGAACCCAAGACTCATAGTCCCCTGCTTGACCACGCATATAAATCATGCCGTTAATCGATGAGCATCCACCCAAAACACGTCCACGCGGATACAGCAAGGATCGGCCGTTTAAGCCCTTTTCGGCGGCCGTTTTAAAACGCCAATCCGCCCTTGGGTTATCAATGCAATACAAGTATCCAACTGGAATGTGGATCCAGATGTAGTTGTCATTCTTGCCAGCCTCAATCAGCAAGACCCTCTTATTAGGATTCTCAGTCAAGCGCTTAGCCAACATGCAGCCAGCACTACCCGCTCCGATGATGATGTAATCGTAGAGATTATTTCGATTGATGTCAGTCATAGCTATTTTTCAAAGCAAGTCTTTTATTAGCACCCATTATTGTATAAGCTCAAACACATCCTGGACTTTCTAGAAGAAAGTTCACCGTGCAAGTCCAATTCATGGGGTACCGAGTAAAAGGTCTTTATCGTATTGCTAAGTTAGGTTTGATTGAGGCTGGCATGGATGAAGAGGTTCGTAAACGCTTGAAAATATTGACTCATTGGCAAGAGTTTGGTCTAAAGTCCACAATCCATGCTTTTGGGGTGGGTCGTAGCACTCTATATGCTTGGCGCACTTTGCTTGGTAAAGCCAGAGGCAACACAGCTGCCCTAAAGCCTCAAAGCAAGCGCCCCAAGACCATGAGGCCCATTGCCTGGCATCCAATGATCCTAGCTGAAGTCAAACGCTTACGGCAATGGCATCCTAATTTGGGTAAGGAAAAGGTCTTTGCCAAACTGGTACCGTTTTGCCAGAAGCATCGCCTGCCGCTACCTAGCGTAAGTACGATTGGTCGCATGATTAGCTCAGTTCCAGACAAAATGCGTACCAGCGCGTATCGCATTAACTCCAAAGGCCAGCGCCGCTCCATTAGTAAAGAAAAGGTAACTCGCAAACCTAAAGGATTAGCCCTAAAACCCCTGGAGTGCTTGGCCTTTGACAGCATTGTGCGTCAGCGCCAATA
>NZ_LZFI01000015.1:0-16812 GCF_001889925.1 Polynucleobacter sp. MWH-Adler-W8
GTGGTAGCGATTCAGGATTGCGTGTATCGGAAGTAGCGCAACTGACACTGGGTGATGTGCGCAACAGTGACGGCACTGTTAAATCCCAAGTGTTTTTGAGTAGCGATCGTGTAAAACACGGACACGCACGCACCGTGTTTATCAGCACACATTTACAGCACGAACTTGCCACATACCTTGCTACACGCACAGCATTTGATGACACATATCCGTTGTTTAACACGCTACGAGGCGCGCGGAAGGCATTTACCGCTTCCACACTCACCCAGCACTTCCACTATCTGTATCGTCGTGCGTTAGTGTTCGGTGCCAGCTCACATTCAGGCAGACGCACATTTTTAACCACTTTGAGTAACTCGGGCATCAGTGTGTTTGTTTTGGCAAGTTTGGCAGGGCACAAGAACATTGCGACTACACAGCGTTATGTCACTGTCAATGACGATCAGAAGCGTAGAGCAGTAGATTGTTTTAATTTACAAGTTGCTTAATAAAGCATCTAATTAATCGCGTTCACTGTGTAATTTAAGTTGTGCTGTATGTTTTTTTAATAACTCCGCCGAATATTGCAAGCCAACGTCATTTGCATCCGTAATTTGATCGGGGTTGTAAAGTAAACCCAGTGCAACTTGTACCAGTGCTTCACGTTGTCGCCAATACTGTCGCAGTCTTTGTCCAACTGCTGGTGCAGTAGATATCTGTGCAAATTTACTTTTGGTGCCACGAATACGCGGAACACCTGTAATGCATGCATCAGGTTCAAAACCAAGTTCGCAACTGACATCACGATCTAACCAGCGTTGTATTTCATTTGATAACTGTACATCGGGCATGGGATTGCGCAGTGGGTTAGTGTCAATTGCATTGGTAAGTAACATTACTGCTTCTTCATAACAAGATTCAGCTTTTGTTTCCATGCGCTGATAGGCTGTCTTGCCATTAGCATCGCGTTTAGTGGAACGGCGAAACAAGTTGGCAAGACGAGTGTATTTGTCACCGTCTTTTACGTATTGCATGTAGTCATACAAAATACTGGGCATGCTGTCTGTACTAAACCAATCACTTTCTACATGGGAAATATCCATGTCGTAGCTTTGTACATATTCAACATACTGATCTTTTCCCAGCGCAGCAAGCATCTTGCGCTTGTGAACTGCACGCTGCTCAATTACGGATACCAGTGCAGCTTTAATTAATCTTAATTGTGCATACTCAGCTTCTAGCAGTTCTCGAAATGGAGTATCACGCAACTCATTGTAGGTAAGTTGATGTATGTATTGGCTGTCATCAATGTTGCTACTGCATTTGATGGCGCGTAAGTCAAACAACACAGCGTACTGCAATGTACGCTGTGGATGCTGTTTAAACTTTTCTGCGTCGACTAGTGCTTTTGCGGGGTGCAGAACGTGATGACTTTGCTTTCATGACGCTGCGCAAGTCGGTTGCACTAAAACTATGCGTTGTAATCAATCTTTTCACGGTAGCTAAATCTTCCTCACGTGTTTGTGTTAGTAATGCATCAATCTTTGCTGCTAATTCTGCTTGTGCTTTTTGTGCTGCTGCTAATTGATCGCTAGCAGATTGTGCTGACGTATTCGTATCGGTCATATTATTTCCCATTTAGTTATTGATTACAGAATTGTTATCAATATTAGAAAATATAAATTAAATTTACATAAGTGTAATAGGTACAAACGCTATGAATCATCTTCTGCTGTGTAACATGCCCACATTCATTTCCGGTGTAAGTTGACTGGCATAAAAACGCTCAATCATTTCCACGCTGGTACGTGCATTACGCGCCAGTGTAAGTAAATCAATTCCACGTCCGTATAACAACCTATATGTAATTGCTGTGTGTCGTAACGAATACAATGTGCGTCGCTGTCCAAGTGTGCCAAATCGCAATCCTGTTGCAAGCAGTATCTTTACAAAATACTTGTCAATCAATTGCATTGCAGCAGCACGGTCTTTGATCTGCGGTAAGAACAAATAGTCATTTGCATTTGCTAAACCTTGCTTGTCGTAATAACTACGCAGATGTTCATATATGCGTACAGCAGGTTGCAATGTAATAACTGGTGCGGAGTGACGCTTGGTTTCAGGAATAGTTAAACGCAAGTAGATGTGACCATTACGAATTACTTCAATATGTTTATGTTGCATTAACTTCATATCTACTGGACGCACAAAACTGTTGACCATAAAACCAATTAACCAAGTCATTTCGCGTGGAATGTTAGCGTCTGGTGCAAACAGATTGTTGTGTTTGGTGCGATGAGTGACTTTAATTGGCGCACACACTTGATTTGCTAATACTTTGCTCGCACGGAGTAATGCACGGTATTCAACAACACTAAATCCACCACGTGGCGTGCTAGATGATTTGAGTTTGGGGAAGGTTGGTATTTTTTCAATCCAGCCGTGTTTAAATGCGCACTCTAATACTTTGTGTAGTGCATTCAAGTACTGCGTAATTGTCATTGACTTGTACTGCTTGTCACTTAGAAAGTACAAGAAACGTTCTATGTCTGTGTGTTTAATGTCAGTTACTTGTACGGCGCCAAAATACGGTAACACCCATTTGCGTATACGTGACACCAGCATTATGTAGGTGCCATTTGTAATCTCGTTACGTTTCACACGTGCTGTTTCATTTGCAAGCATGATGTTCGCAACGGTGTTGACTGATAAGTCTTGTGTATTTGCAACAGCACCTTGTGCAATTACGCCTGTATCTATTAAATGCTGTTCATAAAACAATTTAGCCAGTTGCAAAGCGTGTCGCTTGCTTGTTGTGCGTAAACTACGTATCACTGTCTTGTTGTCAAAATAACAGCGCACTTGCCAGTAGCTACTGGCGTTGGTCAAAAAGATACGTAACTTGTTTGGATAGCTGGGTACATATGTAATGGTGTGCAGGATTGGAAGCGTGCGACAACGTTTCGTGTAAAAGAATTCGTCGTTTGCAGATTTGGATTGCATATTGCAAGCGTACTGTCGCACACCAAGTTATGCGACCAGTATATTTTTCCGCAGATTTTCGTATACCAAAACTCTGCCATTCCAAATCCATTTTACCACTGTTAGAAAAAGCAAATACGTTTTAGAAAAACGTTTGCACTTTGTCGCACAGTCCCCAGTGTGCGACAGCGACACTCAAACTAATGGGTAAGTAATGCGGTGTTAATGGAGCAAGTTAGTGATGTGCACATTCTTAGTAATTTTTTTGGAGATTTAAAGAATGAAAAAATCGCTATTAGCAGTTGCAGCTATCGGTGCATTTGCATCTGCTGCTCAAGCTCAGTCCAGCGTAACCGTTTACGGTATCTTGGACGTTGGTTACATTGGTTCTAATGCAAAAGACGGCGGCGCAGCCAATGCTGTTGCTGGTACACAGACTAAGATTCAAAAGTCTGCTTTTGGTCAATCCGCTGAGCAAACTTCACGTTTGGGTTTCAAAGGTACTGAAGACTTAGGCGGCGGCGCTTCTGCTTTCTTTACAGTTGAACTCGGTTTAACTCCAGCTAACTCAGAATTATCTGGCGGTACAGCTGCTGATGCATTGCAACGCAATACAAACGGTTCTGGTTCTGCTGTTGACAACCGTCAATCTTTTGTTGGTTTGAAAAAGGATGGTATCGGTCAATTCGCATTTGGCCGTCAATACACTCCTGTGTTTAACACTGGTGCTGACACATCTGCTGGCCAATACAACAACGTAGTTGGTGACGTGGTTTATGCAGGTAACTCATCTGTTTACAGCTCTACAGCTACAACATCAAGCGGTAACAACAACGGTATTGGCTTCACAAACCGTGCTTCAAATGCATTCACAGCTCAGTCAGACAAGTTTGCTGGCTTCCAAGTTGGTGGTTTGTACGCATTGAACAACACTAACTCAACAGTTGTAGCTCCAGCGGGAACTACTGACGTTGCTGGTTCTGGCGGTGGTAACTCTAACTGGAACGGTTGGGGCTTGAACGGTAACTTCACATGGCAGAAATTGTATGTTGGTGTTGCTTACCAGTCATTTAAGACTCAGTACACTACTGGTGTAACGAGCGCTTCTTTGGCTCCAACAATTACTAACGTTAACTCTGTTGGCGTTACTGCAGGTCAATCTACTCCTGGCGGCTCAATTTTCCCAGCAGCTCAAATTTCTGACAAACAGACTTTGGCTGGTGCAACTTATGACTTCGGTATCTTGAAGGCATACGCACAATGGGTTGGTCGTAAGATTCAAAACGACTATACAACTGCTGTTAATCTTAATGCTGGTATTACTACAGCTGCTGGAGCTGGCGAACAGTTAAACCGTACTGCTCAGCAGATCGGTGTTCGTAGTTACATCACTCCAACAATCGAAGCTTGGGGTTCTATTGGTAACGGTAAGATCAAAGCCGCTGCTGATTCAGCTACTTTGAACTTCGTAGGTTGGCAGTTGGGTTCTAACTACTACCTCAGCAAGCGTACAAACTTGTATGCTATCTACGGTCAAAGCAACACAAGCAGCGCATCTAACAGTGCAACTACTGTGACTCCTGGATCTGGCTCTGGTGCAAACCAGTACGCTTTAGGCTTGCGTCACACTTTCTAATTCACTGCTAGCGTAAGCTAGTTAAGAATTAGTTAGGTATCAAATTAACCCACTGTGGAAACACAGTGGGTTTTTTCTTTGTTGAGTCGATTGATCGTAGAATAGTGTGACATTCTTGGTTTTATAGGACCTTTACATGAAAACTCATTTGCTACGTTTTTCCTTGTTATTTGTTGGTTTTACTGCTGCGCAGACTCTTTATGCGGCCTCCCCAACCCTAGACAAAATCAAGTCCTCTGGTGCCATCACTATGGGTGTGCGCGAGTCTTCTATTCCGATGTCTTATACAACCGGTGATAGCCGCTTTGATGGTTACCACGTCGAGATCTGCCGCATGATTTTGAGTGGCATTAAAGACAAGCTAAAGCTCGGTACATTACGTATTAACTACCAACCAGTCACTTCACAGAATCGCGTTCCCCTGATGCAAAATGGCACCATCGATATCGAATGTGGAACCACCACCAACAATGTGGCGCGCGCTAAGGATGTTGGTTTTGCCAATACTCTCTACGTTGAAGAGGTACGCATTGCAGTCAAGGCGAATTCCGGAATTAATTCCATCTCTCAGTTAGCTGGCAAAAAAGTAGCTACCACTACCGGCACAACCTCTGTCCAGCTATTGCGCAAACATGAAAAAGCCAATGGCATTAATTTCGATGAGGTATTTGGTAAGGATCATGCTGATAGCTTCTTATTGCTGGAGTCTGGCCGTGCCGATGCATTCGTGATGGATGGATCTATCTTGGCTGGCAATATTGCCAATTCCAAGAATCCAAAGGATTACAAAATTGTTGGTGAGGTATTAAGTACTGAACCGATTGCAATCATGGTTCCTAAAAATGATCCAGAATTTAAAGCCGCAGTGAATGAAGCTATTGCCAAGATTGTGAAGAATGGCAATATGCCTAAGCTCTGGAATAAGTGGTTCCTGTCTCCAATTCCGCCAAAGAATATTGTGGTGGGTCTTGAGTTATCCCCTGCAACCAAAAATGCTTGGGCTAATCCGAATGACAAGCCTGCTGAAGACTATCAGAAGAAATAATGGCATTAGATTTAGGTGTCTTTTGTAAGAACACCTTAGATGGTGAGGTGGTTGAGCACTGCTTTTCTGCTGTCTTTGGCTTGGGTCAAAATGCTGACCCTAGTTATTTAGATTGGTTATTAAAAGCTTGGGGTTGGACCTTGGCAGTTGCCGGCTTGGGCCTGACGATTGCTTTGGTTCTAGGCGCTGTCATGGGCACTCTGCGCACGCTTCCAGACAGCAGTAGATTGAGTAGATGGCTTGTTCGTCTTTCCACAGCTTGGGTTGAGCTTTTCAGAAATATTCCTATTCTGGTTCAGGTATTTCTCTGGTATCACGTCATCCCTGCGTTTGTATTGCCTTTAAAAGCTTTGCCTTCCTATTGGCTCGTCAGTATTGCCTTGGGCTTCTTTACTTCTGCTCGGATTGCGGAGCAGGTGAGGGCGGGTATTCAGGCGCTTCCTAGTGGGCAGAGAATGGCAGCCACTGCTTTAGGGCTTACCACTTCACAAAGTTATCGTTATGTGATTTTGCCGATGGCATTGCGCATTGTGATGCCGCCACTCACTTCAGAGAGCATGAATCTGATTAAGAATTCTTCAGTCGCTTTTGCGGTCTCCGTACCTGAGTTAACACTATTTGCAATGCAAGCTCAAGAAGAAACCTCACATGGGGTGGAAATTTATTTAGCAGTGACATTGTTATATGCTGCCTCAGCATTTGCAGTGAATCGTGTGATGGCATTTATTGAAAAAAGAACGCGCATTCCTGGATTTATTGCTGCCTCTCATGATGCGGTGGTGCACTAAATGCTCAGTCTCGATCTTAGCTTTTATAACTGGGAACTCTTCACTAATTACATTCTGAAGGGTTTACTGTTTAGCGTGCAATTGACCGTGATTGCGACAGTTGGGGGAATTGTTTTCGGTACATTCTTAGCCCTAATGCGCCTATCTGGTAGGTCTTCACTGGTTTACCCAGCCACCTTTTATGTCAACACTATGCGTTCCATTCCGCTGGTGATGGTGATCTTGTGGTTCTTCTTGTTAATTCCGATGTTGATAGGTCGCCCAATTGGCGCCGATCTATCAGCGACTATTACCTTTATTGCTTTTGAAGCCGCTTTCTTTTCAGAGATTGTGCGCGCAGGCATTCAGTCAGTACCAAAGGGGCAGGCCTACGCTGCAGAAGCCCTGGGAATGACTTATGGGCAAAACATGCGCTTGATTATTCTGCCGCAAGCTTTCAGAAACATGATTCCAGTCTTTATGACACAAACTATTATTTTGTTTCAAGATACTTCATTGGTATATGCCATTGGCGCTTATGACTTGCTCAAGGGTTTTGAAATTGCTGGTAAAAATTATGGACGTCCTATTGAGACTTATATCTTGGCTGCGTTTACGTATTTCATTATTTGCTTTTCGCTTTCTAAAGTGGTGCGCAAGATTCACGCCAAAGTCGCCATCATTCGTTAACTATTAATTGTGAACAGATAAAACCCAGATGATTGAACTTCGCAATGTCTCTAAGTGGTACGACTCCTTTCAGGTGCTGACGGATTGCAGTACATCTATACGCAAAGGTGAGGTTGTCGTTATTTGCGGACCATCTGGTTCAGGTAAGTCCACCTTGATAAAAACAATTAATGCTTTAGAGCCTTTTCAGCAAGGTGAAATCAGTGTTGATGGTGTGCGATTGCATGACCCTAAAACAAATCTACCGCAATTACGCGCTAGGGTGGGAATGGTATTTCAGCACTTCGAACTTTTCCCGCATTTGAGTGTGACTGAGAATTTAACGCTAGCCCAAATGAAGGTTTTGGGACGTTCCGCTGATGAGGCCAATAAACATGGACTGAAGTATCTAGAACGAGTGGGATTGCTGGCACAAAAAGATAAATTTCCGGGCCAGTTATCAGGCGGTCAACAGCAGCGGGTTGCCATTGCTAGGGCTTTAAGTATGGATCCCATCGTGATGTTATTTGACGAGCCTACTTCTGCTTTAGATCCAGAAATGGTGGGTGAAGTGTTAGATGTGATGGTCAAACTTGCTAATGAAGGTATGACCATGTGTTGTGTCACACATGAAATGGGCTTTGCCAGAAAAGTAAGTCATCGGGTGATCTTTATGGATCAAGGGCGCATTGTTGAAGACTGTAGTAAAGCCGAATTCTTTGACCGCCCAGAAGCTCGCTCACCAAGGGCAAAAGAGTTCCTATCAAAAATATTGGCTAACTAATCAGTTAATTAGCTTGTTGCTTGGGCTTAGGCCGCGTTCCGGTTTGAGCTGTTAATTCCATCTCTTTGCCTTTGCGCAGAATAGTAAGATTGGCATCATTGCCAGGACTAATTTGAGCAATTTGATTGAGCAGGCTACGCACATCATTGATGGGCTTTCCATTGACTGCAGTCAGCACATCTCCAGGCTTCACTCCTCCACGCGCCGCTGGACCACCCTCTAGAACACCAGATAGCAAGACACCCTGAGTATTGCCAGGTAATCCCAGAGACTCTGAGAGCTCTTTAGTGAGGTTTTGTGGCTCAACCCCTATCCAACCCCTGGTGACACTCCCATTAGCCAAAATGGATTCCATAATTTGCTTGGCTAGGTTAATGGGGATGGCAAATCCGATACCCATAGAGCCGCCATTATTGGAGTAGATGGCCGTGTTAATTCCGATGAGATTGCCGCGTGTATCAATTAGCGCGCCCCCTGAATTTCCGGGATTAATTGCCGCGTCTGTTTGGATAAAGTTTTCAAAAGTATTGATGCCTACATGGTCACGCCCTAAGGCAGAAACAATTCCAGAGGTCACTGTTTGGCCAACACCAAATGGATTGCCGATTGCGAGAACAACATCACCAACATGCACGGATTCAAATTTGCCCAGGGTGATTGGGGTTGGCAGTTGTTTGGCTTCAATCTTTAAAACAGCAATATCAGTTTCTGGATCGCTTCCAATGATTTGCGCTTTAAACTTGCGTCCATCAGAAAGCGCAACATCAATGTCATCTGCATCGCTAATAACGTGATGATTGGTCAAGATATAGCCTTCTGGGCTTACTAAAACACCAGATCCCAAGCTGGAGCTCGGTTCCTCTTCCGGAGGTTGATCTCCAAAAAAGAATTTAAACAAGGGATCTCCAGAGTTCGGAGCGGCACCCTTGCGAGTCTTAGGCTTAGCCGAGGTTTTGCTACTAAAGATATTTACGACCGCAGGCATTGAGCGCTTCACAGCTTCGTGATACGAGCCGGGGCTGAGTTGCCCGTCATAGCTGCTTTCTTTTAGTGAAACGGTGTCCACTAAAGATCCCACCCTCGACTCTGAAAGCCAATCTGGCTTCAAGGTGGCAACAATAAACAATGCCGCCAACATCACAGTGACGGCTTGTGCAAATAAGAGCCAATATTTTTGAAGAGAGGAATTCATAGAGGGTATTTTATTTTCGGGTCCGTTGAATCAGAAAATCTTCTAATGCTTTGATGGGCTCTGGATCATTAAATAACAGCGCTTTAGATTTCGCAATCTTATTTCTATAAGAGTTCAGTAGTTTTGGACTCTGAATTAACTCTACTACTAAATGAATATAGTCGCCTACTGATTGACAAGCTAAGTCATCAAGACCAATGCGATGGAGGATTGCACTAGCAAGTCGACCGCGCATTCTGGCGCCCTCCTTAGTGACCGCCGGTAGATTACATGCAATTGCTTGCAGGGCCGTATTAAATCCTGAAAACCCGATGGTGTCTAAATACAAGTCTGCTTTCTGCATAAGCCCATGAAACTCTTCCTTCTTCAGAAAAGGAATGAAGCGCAGAAATTGATTGGCATCGAGCTGAGCATTTGCAAAAGCAAGCTGTAAACGTTCTTTCAGAATTGCAGTGAGGTTTGCTTCAAAGTTAAAGAAGATGAATTGGCATTGACCAAGACTCTTTGCAATTTCAACAAACACAAAGTCATGGCTTGGCGTGTATTTTGAAGGCGATCCAGCGCATAACAGGATTGGCAGAGACGGATCAATACCAAGATTCTCTAAATTGGGGCTAAGAGCTACTACGTCTTGATTCTCAACATACGTTCCCAGGTTTGGAAGCTGGATTAATTCTTCGCTGTAAAGATTATTGGCATCATCTGGCTCGAGCAGCTTAGCTGTTAGGTAGACATCAATCGTAGGGATACCAGTTGTCTCAGGATGCCCCCAACTGACTGCCTGCAGTGGCGCCAATCGTAAGCAGGCTAGCGCCTTGCCGATGGTATCCATGCCAATCTCCGGATACAGAATGACATCTAGATTTTGATTGGCGATGATCTGGGCGGCAGTCAGAACATCAGTCCCGCAGTTGCTGTAATTGCTTGCCTTAAATTTAGCCAGCTCGGTTTCTTCATCTTCTACACCGTTGGTATTGAAGATATACAGCTCAAATTGCTCTGGATTCAGGTAATTTACCCATCCCTTGGTAATGGCGTGCCAGACAGGATGGCTGCAAATAAAGCTACTAATAATGCCAACGCGTATCTTGGGGTTAGCTTGAATGGAAGCGCTTTGCTTTGTATCCAATCGATCCTGTAAAGAGCGAGCTAAGCTAGCGCAAATTTCCCCAAATTGTAAAAGTAGGGGTTTGTTGTCTTCATCTTGATAAGCCAGATAAAACGGGTGGCGGGTAATTAACCTCTGGAGGAGTGCAGAGTCGATTTTTTGCTGAGGCATTGCACTTGCAAATTCTAGTTGCTGAGTAAATGCACGCCTAGCATTACGCAACTCCTCTTCGCTTTTTGCGACCTTGGGTATCTGCGCGATAGTTAAAGCAATGTGAGTTTCTATGTCAGCTGGATGCAGCTCTAGTGATTTTGCGTAGTAGGTTTTTGCCAAATCACTATCGCCGGTATCGTAGTAAATCTCGCCCAGTAGGTAAAAAGTTTTAGCGTTATTAGGATTAATCTTCAGTGCGTGTTGATAGCAGTCAATAGCCGCTTCATATTGCTTACATTTTTTTAGGCCGTTACCAAAGTTCAGGCATGCGTCAAGATAGCCGGGATTAATTTGTAGTGCGCTTTCAAAGCACGCAAAGGCATCATCGTAGCGATCTATTTGAGTGAACGCATTGCCAAGATTGTTGTAGGCAATTGCAAAGTGAGGATTGGCTTGAATTGCATTCTCTAATGTAACGATTGCTTGATCAGTCTTACCCATTTCAAGTAAGAGAACGCCTTGATTACTCAAGGCTTCAGCGTAGTTTGGCCGCAAGGCTAGGGCGCTCTTATAAGCCTTATATGCCTCATCATTTTTGCCTAAACCCTTTAATGCGTTACCGCGATTATTGTGGGTTTCTGGAATATTTGAGTCACATTGAATTGCTAAATTAAAAAATTGCAGCGCTTCTGCATACTCAAGAAGTGCGTTATGTATTAAACCTAAATTACTCAGTGTTTGTGCGGAACCGGGAGCAAGTTGATTTGCTCGGTTTAAAAATTCTAGTGCGCTTGAATAATGTTGCTTTTGATATGAGCGGATGCCTAAAAGATTGAGAACATCGGCATTGTTTTTATTCAGCTGATGCGCTTGCAAAAAAAGTTTATCCGCTTCCTCTAACTTTCCTTGTTGGAGCAATGCCAAGCCATTTTGAAAAATGAGTTGAGATTGCTCCCGTATTTCTTGTTGTGAACGATTGGACAAATTATTTCTTTAGACTGTCACGAATTTCGCGAAGCAACACTACGTCTTCTGGAGCTGGTGGTGGAGGAGGCGCATCCATGAGGCGAACCTTGTTGACTACTTTGACCATCTGAAAGATGACAAACGCTAAAAGGATGAAATTGATGGAAATAGTGATGAAATTGCCATAGGCAAAGATGGGCACCCCGGCCTTTTTAAGGGCATCAAAGGTTCTGGGTATACCCTCTGGAACATGGCCTAAGACGATAAATAGGTTGGTAAAGTCGATATGACCCCCTAAAAGGGTGGAAATAACAGGCATTACGATGTCATTTACCAGGGAATCCACGATTTTCCCAAAGGCACCGCCAATAATGACACCCACCGCCAAGTCGATCACATTGCCCTTTACGGCAAAGTCCCGAAACTCCTTTAAAACGCTCATAAATGCCCTCCTTTTAATTTAGATCCTGATTAACCCGAGATTAACCCCATAACTTTCTTGCTTACCCCACTTTTTACTTTAAAATCCTACCTTTAAGCAATTTCCACCCATAAATACCCTTTCTAGGAATTTTGTAAATGAGTGACAAGCCCTGTATGGACAAGGATCGCCGTAACTGGTTGATCGCCACATCGGCGGTTGGTGGCGTAGGTGCAGCCGCAGCCCTTTACCCTTTTGTAGACAGTTTTGAGCCTTCTGAGCGCGCAAAAGCCGCTGGAGCTGCTGTTGAAATCGATATCTCTGGCATGCAGCCAGATGAAATGAGAATGGTGGAGTGGCGCGGTAAGCCGGTTTGGGTAGTTCGACGTACCCCTGAACAAGTTGCTGAGTTATCAAAGATTGACAGTGAATTGGCTGATCCGAATTCATTGCGTGACCCATCCCAATTCACGCCTCCTTATGCTCAGAATCAGTGGCGCTCTATCAAGCCTGAGTATCTGGTAGTGGTTGGTATTTGCACCCATTTGGGATGCTCTCCTAATGCTAAGTTTGAGGCTGGTCCTCAGCCATCCCTACCAAACACTTGGCCAGGCGGCTTCCTTTGCCCATGCCATGGTTCCACATTCGATATGGCAGGCCGTGTATTTAAGAACAAACCAGCCCCAGATAACCTTGAAGTGCCGCCACACATGTATTTGAGCGACACCAAGATTTTGGTTGGTGAAGATAAGAAGGCCTAAGGAGAGATAAATGGCATTCCACGAAAAAGAAGTTCCAGCAGACGCTTCTGCAGCCCAAAAGCTAATGGCTTGGGTTGACTCACGCCTACCTGTAACAGAAGCATTTAAGCGTCATATGAGCGAGTACTACGCTCCAAAAAATCTAAATTTCTTCTATATTTTTGGTGCATTAGCAATCGTAGTGTTGGTAAATCAGATACTTACCGGTATTTTCTTGACCATGAACTACAAGCCTGATGCTGCGAAGGCTTTTGAGTCAGTTGAATACATCATGCGTGAAGTTCCATGGGGTTGGGTGATTCGCTATATGCACTCCACTGGCGCCTCTATGTTCTTTGTGGTGGTTTATATGCATATGTTCCGTGGTTTGATCTACGGTTCTTATCGCAAACCACGTGAGCTCATTTGGATCTTCGGTTGCGCAATTTTCTTGTGTTTGATGGGTGAAGCATTCTTCGGTTACTTGCTCCCATGGGGTCAAATGTCCTATTGGGGCGCTCAAGTGATTGTGAACTTGTTCTCTGCAATTCCATTCATTGGCCCAGATCTATCTTTATGGCTTCGTGGCGACTATGTTGTGGGCGATGCAACCCTCAATCGCTTCTTTGCATTCCATGTGATTGCAATTCCATTGGTATTGGTTGGCTTGGTTGCAGCCCATATTTTGGCTCTGCATGAAGTGGGTTCAAACAATCCAGATGGCGTTGAAATTAAAGAGAACTTAGATGCGAATGGCCATCCAGTTGATGGCATCCCATTCCATCCTTATTACAGCGTGCATGATGTAATGTATTTGGGTGGATTCTTGATGGTGTTTGCATGTATCGTGTTCTTTGCACCAGAGATGGGCGGTTACTTCCTCGAGGCAAATAACTTCGTTCCGGCGAACCCATTTCAAACACCTCCGCACATTGCTCCGGTTTGGTATTTCACGCCTTTCTACTCAATGTTGCGTGCAACTACAACGAACTTCTTGCTGCCTTTATGGATCTTCTTGGCAGTCATTCTCGGAATGTTTGCTCTGAAGAGTAAAAATCTCAAGGTGAAGGGCGCATGCGCTGCAATCGCTCTCGTGTTGGCAGCTGGCTTCTACTTATTTGATGCTAAGTTCTGGGGTGTTGTGATCATGGGCGGTTCTGTTGTGATCATGTTCTTCTTGCCTTGGCTTGATCACTCACCTGTGAAATCTATCCGCTATCGCCCAGATTTCCATAAGTATATTTATGGTGTATTTGTGGTGAGTTTTGTGATCTTGGGTTACTTAGGTATTCAGCCACCATCACCAGTGTTTGAAAAGATTTCTCAGGTATGCACTATTTATTATCTGGGCTTCTTCTTAGGAATGCCGTTCTGGAGCACGCTTGGTAAATTTAAGCCAGTTCCAACACGCGTTACTTTTAAGTCCCATTAATTCACGCCTGAGATACTGGCAAAGAGAACTTAGGAATTAGTATGAAACAAATTCTGCAAACTTTGATGGGCGTCTGCCAAGCAACAGTATTGGTTGCGGCCCTGAGCTTTGGCGTGAATGCCAATGCAAATGAGGGTGGCTTTCCTTTGGATCAAGCCCCCAACCGCGTTAGTAACAATGCCTCATTGCAAAACGGTGCAAAGTTATTTGTGAACTACTGCTTGAACTGCCATGCAGCCGCAAGCATGCGTTACAACCGGTTGCGCGATATTGGTTTGACCGATCAACAAATCAAAGATAACCTCATTTTGACTGATGCCAAAGTGGGTGACTTGATGACCATCTCGATGACACCAAAAGAAGCTAAAGCTTGGTTTGGTAAGACACCACCTGACTTATCAGTTGAGGCGCGTGCTCGTGGAGCGGACTGGCTTTACACCTACTTCCGCACTTTCTACAAAGACGACACGACACAAACTGGTTGGAATAATTTGGTCTATCCTAAAGTCGGTATGCCACACGTTCTCTGGCAGTTGCAAGGCGAGCGTGCTGCCAAGTTTGAAGAGCACAAAGACCCACATGACCCAAGCAGAACAGAAGAAGTCTTTGTTGGCTTTGAGCAGTTAACTCCCGGCAAAATGAGCACACAAGAGTATGACGACAATATCGCCGACTTAGTCGCTTTCATGTCATGGATGGCTGAGCCAGTTCAGTTGGAGCGTAAGCGTCTTGGTGTAGTAGTGCTCTTGTTCTTGGCAATCTTTACCCTGTTGGCTTGGCGTTTGAATAAAGCCTATTGGAAAGATATTCACTAATTGAATTTGATGGGTCCTGAAGCTAGGGTCTATTGGTGAAAAGATTTAACGCTGTTGTGCGTTTGTTGTATTGAAGTAGAAATTTAAGGAAATAAATTTATGATGGTGTTGTACTCGGGTACTAACTGCCCATTCTCGCAACGCTGCCGTTTGGTGCTTTTTGAAAAAGGCATGGATTTTGAAATCCGCGATGTCGACTTGTTTAATAAGCCTGAAGATATTTCGGTAATGAACCCTTACGGCCAAGTACCTATCTTGGTTGAGCGTGATTTAATTTTGTACGAGTCAAACATCATCAATGAATATATTGATGAGCGTTTTCCTCACCCACAATTAATGCCGCCTGATCCAGTTGCACGCGCACGTGCACGCCTCTTCCTCTTCAATTTTGAGAAAGAATTGTTTGTGCACGTAGCTGCTCTGGAAAATGAAAAAGGTAAAGCAGCTGAAAAGACTCACGAAAAAGCGCGTTTAGCGATTCGTGATCGTTTGACTCAGCTGGCACCAATTTTTGTTAAAAACAAATACATGTTGGGCGATGAGTTCTCTATGCTGGACGTAGCTATTGCGCCATTGTTATGGCGTCTTGAGCATTACGGCATCGATCTTTCTCGCAATGCAGCGGCTTTGCTGAAATACGCTGAGCGTATTTTTAGCAGACCTGCGTACATCGAGGCTTTGACTCCTTCCGAGAAGGTAATGCGCCGCTAAGCATTTTTAGCGGTACATGACTCGTCGGCATGTCTGACATTCCAAGTAATAAACCATATCTAATCCGTGCCCTACATCAGTGGTGCACGGATTTTGGTTTTACGCCCTTCATAGCGGTTTTTGTGGACGCTAGGGTAGAGGTACCGATGGAGTTTGTGAAGAACGATGAGATCGTCCTGAATCTTTCCCTGGAGGCATGCCATCAACTGGCGATAGAAAACGATTGGATAAGCTTCCAGGCAAGATTTGGCGGTATTCCAAGAAAGATCATGGTCCCGGTCAGCCATGTTCTAGCAATCTATGCCAGGGAAAATGGGCAGGGAATGTCTTTCCCATTTGATCCAGCTCAGGCCCGTGATCTTCATATTGCGGATTTTGAAGATCAAGCCCCTGAAAAGCCTAAAACTACAAGACCATCCTTGAAGATTGTGAAATAGGATAAAATATATCCCGTTGCCCCTTTAGCTCATCTGGTAGAGCAACTGATTTGTAATCAGTAGGTGGTCTGTTCGAGTCGGACAAGGGGCACCAATAAACATAAGGCTCACTGCTTAATTGCTAGTGAGCCTTTTTTATTGTTTGTCGACAAAGTGTCAACGCAAACTTATAAGTTAACCAATGGGTTCAGTAATTTCACGGCCTCAAGGTGCGTTGGTGCAAGATGGGCATAGCGCATGGTCATTTGAAGACTTTGATGGCCAAGTATTTTTTGTAAAGTTAAGATATTTCCGCCGCCCTGCATGAAGCTGCTGGCGAAGGTGTGACGCAAGACGTGAGTTAATTGGCCATCTGGCAAAACGATCCCAGCTCTTTCAATCCCGGATTTAAATGCTCCCATTGAAGATCCAAAATATCGACCATTCTCTTTGACTTCATGGCTTTGAATCTCTTCTTGCAATTCACTTGAGATGGGAATGGCTCTCATTTTTTTATTCTTAGTATTAATAAATTCGATGACCCCTTTCTTAATATTTGAGGGACGTAGATTTTCTCCTTCAGACCATCTAGAGCCGGTGGAGAGGCAGATTTTCCCGATTAAATACACATCACTATTTCTTTCAGCAGACTGAAGCTCCGAAAGTAATTTCCTTAGTTCATTGGCCTCGAGATATCCAAGTTCCTTATCGGCAATTTTGAATTGCCTGATTGCGCTTATTGGATTAGCTTTCTTCCATAAGTTCAGGCGAATGAGTTCATTAAATACAGCGCGCAAGTAAGAATGTTCACGGTTGAATGAGTTTAGGCTAAGTCCTCCCTCAATTCGCTCACTTCGGTACTTGGTAAACATTTGGGGTGTCAATTGATCCGCTATGGGGTCTTTTAATGCCGCGACCATATTCATTAGTCTGGCATACGTGTCTTTTGCGTTACTTAAAATTTTGCCGTGAGCGTCGTACCAAATTTTGACAATT
>NZ_LZFI01000016.1:0-12817 GCF_001889925.1 Polynucleobacter sp. MWH-Adler-W8
GAAATTAACTGCGAACGCTTCTATTGCAAATTCATCGTCAGTAGTAGTTAATGGGGTTCTCGACCTCAGTGCAATTTCAGGTAATGTTCCGATTCAGAGCCTTGGCGGTTCTGGTTCAGTCATCTCGGGATCTATTGCTCCAAATTCATTGGTTATTACCAACGCAGGCGATACCTTCTCAGGTGTATTGAGTGGAACGGGTGGTCTCACGATTGCTGGTGGCACTCAAACACTGACTGGCATTAATACTTATAGCGGACCTACCACTGTTAATCAAGGCGCTACTTTAATTGCTGGTGTGCAATCTATCCCAGGCGATGTTGTCAATAACGGCGGCTTTAGCTTTAATCAGTCTATGTCTGGTACCTTTGCGCATAATATGAGTGGTACGGGCACGATGGTAATTTCTGGTACGGGCCCTATTACCTTAACCGGTACAAATACACAGGCTGGCGGAACCCAAATTGATTCTGGTGCATCACTCATTATTGGATCAGTAGGTGCCTTAAGTGGCAATCAAGTGCAGTCCAATGGCGGCTCGTTTGGTATCGTTGATGGCATTACGCTATCGAGTTTGAATATTGCAGGAAGTGTCACATTAACCAGCGATATCTATACTGCTGGTGCACAGTCTTACGGCAACATCAAGCTGGCACCATCAGTCGATAATCTGACAACCCTACAGACTGTAAATAGCAATATCACGATTACTGGTACTTTGGATGCAACAGTAGGAAAGATTCAATCGATTGAGATTAATGCTGGCACTGCCCAAGTAACATTTGGTGATAGCGTCGGTTCGATTGCAAGACCCAATAAACTCACGGCTACTGGTTCACGCATCTTTATCTTGGCAGATATTTTGACTGGTGATAAACAAACGTACAACGGCGCTGCCTCAATTGGTGATGGTACTTATATTGGCAAGCCTTTAGTCATCGGCTTCTTGTACGCTTCACATAAGCAGTATTTTGAGTATGTGGCAAATGGTGTGACTAGCGCGATCAGTTACCTCAATAATGATCCGCGCTATATCCGTACTTTGGTATCCCAAGATCCAACGGTAACCTTTAATGGCACAGTAAATGATGTGACAGATTACACACACACCTTATTGGTGGCTGCAATTGCTGCTAACGCAACAAGTGCGTTGGCTGCATCCACCATGCCAATCATTAACTTCAACGATTCGGTGAGTACGACTATTCCTTTGTATAGCTTAAATGTACAAACTATTGCCGCTCTGAACAATACTAATAATCCTGATTTAGCGAATTATGTTGGCCAAATTAATCTCGCCGGGAATGTGACTACGTATTCAAATCAGGTATTCCACTCGAACAGTATTCCCGTTCTCAATGGAAGTCAGCCGATCACTTTCTCTGTTTATGATCCCACTGCATCGGTCTCATTCTTGTTGCCACCGCAATTGGCTGGGGCCTTATTTAATCCAAATCTAGTGATTAATAGCCAAACAAATCTTGGTATCTGGGCTTCAGGCTTTACACAAAATGCCGCACTCGGAGCTCCGTCTGCTGTCATATCAAACTTCAAGACTTCATACAGCTCCAATCTGGATGGTGGCGCTCTTAGGGATGTAATAAGTCGCTTTGCAGATGAAGCGCAGATCAGCATAGCTTATTCATCACGTTCTGGGGTTACCGTAAGTTCGCCAGATAATGTGGAGCTTGTTCTAGATGGTAAAAAGAAAGCCATTAAATCTGTTGGGTCAGATTGCGATTCAGATGATTCTGATATTGTTGATTGCAGTTCGCCATAAGAAAACCCGGTACAGTTAAGTAAATTTCCGGCAACTTTAAAAGGGCGCGCCTACTGAAGTGAATGTTAGGGTGTGCTATTGCCCTAAAAAGGTGCATGATTTGCCTTTTGTATAAACAGCGCTAGGGCGGCGGTATTCAAAGTCAAAACCCCTAGACTTTTAATGGCCGCATAGTGCATTGGGTTACAAACCACCAGCACCCCAAACCCAAGTACCCCAACTATTACAGAATCAACCTATGTTGCTGCAATGATTTACTATAGAAAAACTCTCTTTGGTAGTGGACCTAAATTGACAGCAGTTCATTATTGAGCACTACTAAGGAAACCGGCATGGGATTGGGGTTATGGCTCTGTAAGCATATTGTTACTAGATATAGTGGCTCGATCCATTATGAGGACGCAGTTGGAGGCGGAGCTAAGCTTGTTATTGAATTGCCTCTTAATTAGCCGATGAGCTAATTGACCCCAGTCTTCATGAGGAAGACTATAGAGACCTATTCGTTCGGGGTCTTATGAACTTAGCAGAAATACAATCCTTTAAGCAAATTGGCAGACGCCTTCGCAGTGAGCGTGAAGGGCGAGGCCTAACTTTGCCTGCGGTTGCTAGATTGTGTGGAATGAGTGTTTCTGAATTAGTGCGCATTGAAAACGGCGAATTATTGGGATTTAGACAAGTGCTTGAAGATGCCTTAACTAATGCTGAGGTATATGCGAAAGCTCTAGATGTTGCGTTGGACAATACGGGGATGGCAACAATAAATGCTAAAAACGATGAAGTTTTTATTCCAGTCTTTTTAAGAAAAAAATAATTATTTCGTCTTACCCGATCCTACGGGCTAACCACTTTGGGTGAAAACTTAAAGTGGTTTTTCTATATTAGCTCTAAGGCAGCTATCTTTAGAGCTAATAGCATTCAATATTTGAAACCACTAAATTTATGAGACATTTTTAATGCCAATCACCCTTAGGGGGGCAACCTCTTAGGAATTTTCTCGTGCCTTACCAAGTTCACATTACAAGCTCAAAATTCTCGCTAATTTATTTGGCGGTATTAGGTACTTTTTTTTCTTCATCAGTTTATGCGCAGGCTGGTCCTGATGCAGGGGCATTGCAACAACAGCTACAACGAGAGGTAGACCGTGATCGTCCAACAGTAGCTCCGGAAGACCTGATTAAAAAGCCCGTGAAACCAGTACGACCACAGTCTGGCACTAAAGCTATTGATGTAAAGGCTTTTAAAGTCTCTGGAATTACATTGATTACACAAGAGCAAGCGCAAGAAGTCCTTAAGCCGTTTACTGGTCGCCAACTAACGCTCGACCAAATTAAAGAGGCGGGTGAAGCGGTAACGAATCTATATGGTCAGATTGGAAGAATGGCGCAGGCCGTTATTCCACCGCAAGATGTAGTTAACGGCCTTATTGAGATCAAAATTATTGAAGGCAGGGTTGGCGATGTCATTATTGAGCTTGATAACTCCGCGCCTAGTCGTCTTAAATCCGAGGCAATACAAAAATTCATCACCAGTAGCAATGCGCCAGGTGATTTTATGGATTTGAAGGGTTTGGAGCGTAGCTTAGCCATCTTGAATGAAATCTCTGGCAACGAAGTCAGTGGTGAGTTGGGTCAAAGCGAAAAGGAAGGTGCAACCAATATTTTGGTGAATGCAAAAGACACCGGTTTGTTTGCAGGCAGGGTAGACCTCTCTAACTATGGATCTGCTAACACCGGTCCAGCCCAAGCAATTGCTAGCTTGAGTTTAAATAACCCGAGCGGCATTGGGGATCAAGCTACTTTGGATGTAATTGGCTCACAAGGATCAGTCTTTGGACAATTTAAGTACGGACTGCCGGTTGGTTACGATGGTTGGAGGGTATCAGCAGGTGTAAGCGCTTTAGATTACAAAAGCTTAAGCAGTTATTCACCCACAATTTCTCAAGGCACGGCTCAAACCTACGGTATTTACTCAAACTATGCTTTGGAAAGAACTGCAAGGTCTAGTAAAAACGTTACCGTGAACTTTGAAAATAAGAACTATAACAATCAGACGAACGGCGTTGAGAGTAGTAATTATCAAATTAATAACCTAAGTGCGGGCATCAATGGTACGAATTATCTTGGCTCAGCCTATGTTAGTTGGGGCGCAACGGCGACAGTAGGGTCTTTATCAATTAATAATATAAACCAGGCAAATAATGATGCGCAGGGAGCTGCCACTAGCGGTTCATTTGGAAAATTAGCCTTCAATGGCTGGATTACGCAGCCCTTGGCAGTGAATAAAACTAATTTAGTTGCCTCAATTTATGGCCAATTAGCCAATAAGAATCTCAATAGTGCAGAGCAGCTCTATTTAGGGGGTCCATATGGTGTTCGTGCCTATCCAGTGGCGCAAGGTGGCGGTGCTCAAGGAGCGGTTGCTTCGGTGGAGGTTAATCACACCCTGATTCAAGACTTGCAGGTCGGGGTATTTTTTGATGCAGGCTTGATTCAGCAATACATCACAACCTATAGCAACTGGCAAGGTCAAACTAATGCAAACAATACCTATTCTTTGTATGCAACTGGATTATCAGCAAAGTATCAGTACGAAAAAGTTCAGATCTCTGGTTCATTGGCATGGCGCGTTGGCAATAATCCACTCTATACACAAAGTGGCCAACAGTTAAATACAGACAATATGTATAGAACAGTGCAGGGTTGGATTAAAGGCACAATCTTTTTTTAATGAAACAAAAAATAACTTGATTTGCTAGCTGAAGAGCTAATGTTCAATTGCACAAGAAAGTAATAAATTCATCAGCTCGTAGATAAATTACTCTTTTGAAAAAACAAAGATCGCCTTCTCCACAGTTCAAAGCCGCTAAGCTATTAGCGGCTTTAGCTATTGCTGGTTTTGCCCAGCAAGCCATGGCAGCTGCACCTGCGCCGAATGCTTTGCCAACGGGAGGCAAGGTTGTTGCTGGCACAGCAGCTATTGCCCAGGCGGGCAATACAATGAACATTAATCAGTCCAGCCAAAGAGCTGTGATTAATTGGAGCAGTTTTGATGTCGGTTCAAAGGCAACTGTGAACTTCAATCAGCCTAACGCTCAAGCTGCAACTCTAAATTACGTTAATAGTGCATCCAAATCGATGATCAATGGCGCAGTCAATGCCAATGGCCAAGTTATATTTATTAATAACAACGGAATCGTATTTGGGAAGGGTGCTCAAGTAAATGTGGGAGGCATGGTTGCCACTACGATGAATACCTCTGCCAAAGAATTTATGGATGGTAAGGATATTCAGACTTACGAGGGTGGTACTACCGGTAAAGTTATTAATAAAGGCAATATCACTGGCAATAATATTAATAGCTATATTGCATTAATGGCCCCCCAAGTAATTAATACAGGCGTTATTACTGCATCAATGAGTGGCAACAATGCAGTTGCATTAGTTGCAGGTCAAAAAGTTACTTTGCAATTCTCCGGAAGCCAATTTGTTAGTGTTTCAGTAGATGCTTCAGTAGTTAATGCATTAATTTCTAATAAATTATTAATTAATGTAGGTAATGGCCAGGTAATTATTGGTGCAAATGCTGCTCAAAATCTCATGGGCTCATTAATTAAAAATACAGGTACGATTTCTGCATCTGACATTAATACTTCTGGTGGAAAAATCTCATTGACTGCCGACACAATCGAGCAAAGTGGTGTGATTGAATCCAATTCTGCACAAGCGGCCGGTGGAAGTATTAGCCTCAAGGGTAATAAAATTACTTTGGCCGGCGGATCAAAAACAACTGCTACTGGTGCAACTGCCGGTGGCAATATCAACATCGGCGTGAACAACGCAGGCACTCAATCAGTACAAAACGCTATTGATAACAACAATTTAGCAAACACAGTTAGCTTACAAGCTAATGCAACTGTGGACGCATCTGCAACACAAAGCGGTAATGGTGGCACGATCAATATCTGGTCCAAGTTATCAACCATGGTGGCTGGCACACTATCAGCAAAGGGTGGGGCGCAAGGTGGTAATGGCGGTTTTATTGAAACCAGCTCTAAGGGCAACGTATCAATTGCAAGCTCTACAAAGGTCGATACCAGCGCGCCTAAAGGTAAAACTGGTCAATGGACTGTAGATCCGATGACCTTAATCATCGATAGCACAGCAGCATCAGTGATTAGCAACGCTCTTAATACGACTAACGTCACCTTGGATGCGACTGGAAGTTCTTGCGCATTTGGAGTGTGTAGCAATAGTCAATCTCCATTGATAAGGATCATGGCTGGTGCCGATATTTATTCTGGCAATACAGCCACTTCATTGAGCTTGATTGCTACTGGCGGTCAAATTGATATCGATAGCAATATCACCGCAGGTTCAGTTTATGCCGTAGCTCAAGCTATTAATGTAAATGGCTCCATTAATACGAATGGCGGATCTAATTCCAATATTTATTTAGCTGGTGCAATTATTAATATTCTTGGCAATATTAATTCCAATGGCAATAGTTCAAATAACACCAATTCAAATAATTTAAATTCTGTAAATACGACCATCGGAAATAATCGCCGCAATGGTCAAAATGGATTAAATGCAGATAACAATATCTACACCAGTAACGGCGGCTTAATAAATATTCTGGCAACTGACGAAATTACTGTTAACGCAAATAGCTATATTTCCACTAATGGTCAAAATGGTGGAGCAATCAGTATTGTTTCTACAGCCGGTAAAACAACAATTAACGGCATTATTGATTCGGTTGGAAAATCAGTAAATGGCGGCAATATTACGATCGTTGGAAAAACCCAAACGGATGTAATTGCAGCACTCATTAGCTCTGAAGGATTAAGTCAGGGTGGGGTGATTAATTTAGGCCAAGTAAATAACTTGGGGAATGGCACCATTCTTGCGCCGCCAGCCACTGCACCCCCAGCACTAACTAACTTTGTAAACGCAGCAGTAGCAAGCGCAGCAGATTCAAATCACAGCATCACCAGCAACAACATCAATATTGATGGCCAAACAGGCATCAACTCACCAAACGGCAACATCGTCGTTTTCGGTGACCAAATCCAAATTAATGATTCCAGCATCTCAGCAACGAATGGCATGATTGTCATAGGCCGTGAAGGCTACTCTTCGGGCGGACTTTCAGCTCTCACTGCAGTTAGTAATTCCACATTGATTGCCAACAGGGTGGAGACATCAGGCACTTTATTCGCTACTGAAAACAATGCTGTTAAGGCTTCTGAATGGTTATTAGATCCGACTAGCGTAACTATTACCACTACCGCATCGAGTGGAACTGGAGCAACACTTGCTTCTGCATTGGCGCTTGCGGGGGCAACTAATATTAAAAATACCGATATTCAGACCGCTATTAATGCTGGTACGTCTGTCAATATCATTACTAACGGTACGATTACCCAATCTGCTGCCTTAACGTTTGCCAATAGCTCTGGAACTGCAGCTACATTAACTTTTGACAATACGTCCGGCTCTAAGCAACGAATTTTGCTTTCTGGCGGCATTACCGCTACCGGAACTTCAGCCGTTAACATCATTGCAAAATCTGCTGGTGGCTTAATTCAAACTACCAAAACAAGCACAATCACTACTGCCGCGATTAATGTTACGGGTGATGTGACCTTTGATAACACTTATGCGGTAGGTGGCACAACTAGCGGCTTCATTACGGAGCTAAATGGCCAGACTTATGCTGGCACTATCAAGCCCGGGTACAACGCCAACGCAGTCGCTACTGATGGTCAGTCTGGCGTGAGAAACAGCGATTCAATTACTGCAAAAAATATTACTCTGAAAGGTGCTAATGGCTATGCGAGCACTACGCTTGGTGGATTTGGCGTTTGGGTTGAGGGCAATCTTGAGGCTACTCAAGACATCAATGTAACTGGCACCCAAACCTTTACGCCAATCACTAGTGGTTATATTAGCGGCGTCTATACCAATAGCGCAATCACAATTAACAGCACTTCTGGAGTGGTTAATATCACCGGGAAAGTACGACCTACCGGCGTATCAGGTGCAAGCGCTAACTACATGGGCACTTTCTTTAATAACGGCGCTAGCACTCGCAATATGACTATTACGGGTAATCAAATCAATATCGCTGGTTACTCATCTAACTCAGTAGTTGACACCAATACTCTTTATTATGGAATCTATTCTTTAGGTACGAGTTATGTTATCAATTCTGGTTCTAACTATGCGAGTGGTGGGACAGCGGTTTCATTCCTTGGTTCAGCACTTCCTAACGCAGAAGGCGGAGGATATGCGCTAGTACTTGGTACTGATGCTGCGTCGACCTACAGCACCAATACGGGTTTTGGTTCTGTAAGCAATAATGCTAGCGGTGGCGATATTAAATTTACATCGTTAAATGCGCCGATGTATGTTGCCTTCAACACTATTTATGCAGCTGCGAACAATACGGGCGTTGCCAGTTCAATTACGTATGATTCAACAAGTGCAACCAATAAAGGTTCAATTGTGAATTACGGTGTGGTAACTGCAGCCTCGGGTGGTAGCACTGCAGTTAATTTAGTACAAAAGTCTAATGGTGCAAGGATTATTGATGGCACCGGCGCAATTTCAGTCTCTGGGTATGTCAACATAGACAATACCAATGGTTCTGACGCTACAGCAACTATTGCAAATGCAAATGGTGTAACAATTACTGGTGCCGTGACTGCTGGCGCATTGGCTGGCTCTACTGGCGTAACGATTAATGCTATTGCCTCTGTAACAGGTGTTGGCATTAACGATACTGCCGCTATAACTGCAACCGTCGGTCCTGTAAGTTTGACAGCAAAAAGTGATACAGCAACATCGATTAATTTAACATCTACAAGCACCATCACCTCGGCTGGTGGCATTAGCGTTATTGGTTCCGGTTCATCCTCAGCGGGTGGAACTGCTGGTGCGGTATCTGTGCTTGGCGCCATTTCTAATACTGGTGCAAATGGTGTAGTTATCTCTTCAACAGGTAATGCCGGAACGGGCAACGTTTCTGATTCTGGATCAGGCGGCATAAGCATTACTGGTGGACTAGGAGTTGCCGCCGGTACAACAACTAATGGTTCAATCACTGCTCTTGGTACATTGGCTAATACTGGCGGTGGAGTAATTGCGCTATCTACGTCACAACCCCAATCTATCGCCGGAACCCCTAGTACTTCATCTGACTTTGTTGCAGCTAAGGTGGGAATTGATTCATCAAATGCCTCAACTTCAAGCAATGTTTCATACGGAAATATTGGTGGCGTTATGGGCTCAGTGGATGTCGCCACAGTAAATACTGTTAATTACCGCAATATTCTTAGTGGCGGTACTCCCATCACAATTACTGTTGGCGTCTATCAGCAGGAATATGGCACTGCTTACAACGGCACTACGGCTACGAATTGGATTACCAATCCAACTAATGTCACAGTTACATCGGCTGGCGGGGGTGGAGCAGGATTTGGGGTGGTAGTGCCTACTACTTCACAAGTGCTTGCCTCATTAAGATTTGCCGCAAACCTTGGGGCTGGCGGTAATTCCAATCTAGTTCAATCTTTAACAGATTTATCTACTACTGGCGCCATCTTATCTTCCTATGGTGCGGTGACTGTCACGCCGGCAGCTAATCAAAATAGCTATACCATTACCCGCAAAGCGCTGACAATAACCGCGCCGGGCGGAACAAGTGTCTATAACGGTACTTCTACCTATAGTGCGTTGCTTGGTTCATCAGTTTCTGTTTCAGGATTAGTTACCAGTATTGGCGGAGTGTCTACCGGTGATGCAGTGGCAGGTGTTACTCGTGCCCTTAGTTCTGGTGGGACTACTTTATCTGGATCAAGTATTGCGCAAGTTGGCTCTTATACTGATTCGGCCTCACTAGCAACCGGATCAGGTTTATCAAATTACTCAATCGTCTATGTTACGGGTGTCGTTACTGTAAGCCCTGCTACCTTGACTATTACTGGTGGCAATAGAACGACTACCTATAACGCCACTTCACAAACTAACGCCTCTTATACCGTTTCTGGTTTGCTGGGAACCGATGCTGCCAATAGCGTTCAGGGTGTTGCTACGGGAACCAACGCAGGAACCTTCAATGATTCATTGAGCAGAGCTACCGGGTCTGGATTGTCTAACTACAATATTGTTTATGTGAATGGTGCCCTAACAATTGGCAAAGCAAATTTAACAATAACATCTACAACAACGAACTCTGCATACACTGGGAGCGCTCAAACCGGGTCGTTTACTACCAATGGTTTGCTAGGTTCAACTGATTCAGTCACAGGTGTATCGGGCGCCGCTACTGGAACTGATGCAGGCACTTATACAAGTTCGTTGAGCAGTGCTACTGGATTAGGCTTATCGAACTACAACATTACCTACATCAATGGTGGTTTGAACATTAGCAAAGTAAATGCAACCCTAGTAGGGCAGGTGAATACCCTGACTTACAACTCAAGCGCTCAAAATAATACTGGAGCAGTATTTACTGGGTTGGTGGGCAACGATATTATTGCAGCAGGTGTTACTGGCTATGCGGTAGCGACCCATGTTGCGCAGGGTGCAATTGCCGATAACTTAAGCGCTACAGGCTTTAATTTATCTAATTACAACCTCACCATTACTAATGGAAGCTTGAGAATTAGACCTGCAGCTTTGAACATTGTGGGGGCGCAATCCACGTCTTCCTATGATGCTACAACCAAAGTAAACACCTATACAGCAACGGGTTTGCAGACTAATGATGTCATTGCAGTTTCAGGCAAGGCTAGCGCAAAAAATGTTAGCACTATTAATGATAATTTAAGCGTTGCATTCACAACAGGTTCAGCTTCTGATTACGTAACCACTCTGACAAATGGCTACCTAAAAATTACACCAGCCATCATTACTATTAGCGGTATTACCGCGAATAACAAGCGGTATGAAGCTACTACGGCGGCAACATTAAATGTGGGTAACGTTTCTTATTCGGGTGTTTTACCTGCTGATAATGGTCCTGGAATTGTTGTGGTTAATACAGCTACATTAACCGGCACCTTCTCAGATAAGAATGTTGCAGATGGAAAAACCGTGCTGATTTCTGGGATTAGTATTAGCGGAACAGGGGCAGGGAACTATCAACTTTCAGGTGGCACTACCACAACGATAACCGCCAACATTACGCCAGCACCTTTAACTATTACAGGAGCATCTGTAACAACGACTTATAACGGAGCAGCTCAATCGTTAGCGGCTCCGTCCGTGACGGGTTTATTTGCCGGAGATAATGTCGTAGTTTCAGGGACGCCAAGCGCTAAAAACGCAGGTTCATATACAGCAAGCTATGCAACTACTGGAGTTGATGCCGGCAATTACACGCCTACTGCCAATGCCCCAGTATTAACTATTCAGAAGGCTGCGTTGGTGGTGACTGCCGACAATAACGGTAAGATAGTCACTCAAGCTGATCCCGGCTTAACTGCTCAACTAACAGGTCTGCAAGGAAGTGATACTGCAGTTAGCCTTGGCTTTACATACAATGTGGGACGAGCAGCTGGTGAGACGGTAGTAGGAGGCCCTTATGCTATTAATGCCACCCCAACTGGGGCCACCAGTTTGGCCAACTACGCCATTAGTTATGTCCCCGGAGTATTTACTATTACTCCGGCTGGAACAGTGCTGATTAAGATGAATCTAACCACAAGTACCTATGGAACAGTGGTTCCTGGTTCGATTGAATCGGTATCTTATGTAACCAGTACTGGTAATACTTTGCGTAACCTAGCTCTTAAGACTGGAACTAGCAATGTTTATACCGATGGCATTGTTGGCGGAGGTGAAATTACTATTAACCCAACCACTACCGCTACCGCTACAACTAACGTTGGCACTTATGTAGGCGCAATCAGCAATACAAACAGCGGTACTGCAACTTCAAATGGGCAATTTACTGCGGTTCAAACCATTGTGAATACTGCCGTTATTAATCAAGCTAACTTAACCATAGCGATTAATCCAGTTACCAAAACATATGATGCAGCTGCGTTTACTGCTGCAGGTGCAACAGCGGTGCCAACAGGCCTGATGAACGGTCAAACATTAGCAGGTCTTGGTGGCGTTACTTATTCTGGAACTGCTATTGGGGCAATTAATGCTTCAACATATGATCTCCTCGGATCAGTTGGCACTGGATTTTCTAACTACAACGTCACCGTTGTCCCTAGTACGCTAACGGTTAACAAAGCACCGCTCACAATTACTGGCGGCACCGCCACTTATACATTTAACAATACAACGCGTACCAATACTTATACCGTCGGTGCATCGCAACTACAGGGCACTGATAGTGTTACGAGTGTTACGGGGCTGGGTGCAGGATTGCATGTAGGGGCTTACACAGACGGATCTCCCACTGCAATGAGTGCGGTAGGCTCTGGTTTGACTAACTACGCTATTACCTACATTCCTCACGGAATTACCATTACTCCTGCTGAACTAGTTGCCATTGCAACTCCGACAAATTCTTCTATGTATTCTGGCGGTACTGCTGTACCAAATTCCACAGTACTCACTGGTGTTATCGGCGGAACAGTTGTGAATGGGACAACTAGCCTCACTTTGTCAGGGGCGGGGGTAGGTGCGCAAACTATCATCAATAATGGCACTGCATTATTAGGTCCTAATGCAGGTGACTACGTCGTGATCAGCTCTAATCTGGCTAACACCAGCACCAATCAAGTTACTCCCAATATTGTTTTAGCCGGCAACGGTGGTGGCTCAGTAACTATTACGCCGGCACCATTAACGATTACAGGTGGTACAGGCAGCTTTGTATTTGATAACACGCTGCGTACAAACACCTATACAAAACTTGGATTATTGGGCAATGACACCGTAACCGGCGTTCTTGGTCTAGTTTCACAAACTCACGCTGGTACCTATACAGATAATCTTTCTGGTGCAACTGGTGTTGGAATAGGTAATTACTCGATTGCTTATAACAATGGCGGTATCGTCATCAGCAGGG
>NZ_LZFI01000017.1:0-11174 GCF_001889925.1 Polynucleobacter sp. MWH-Adler-W8
AAATAGGATCAAGCATCCTGGGCCCTGGTCGATTCCGCCCCGGGCCACCAAGAAACATCAACACCACCTTCGGGTGGTTTTTTCATTTGTGGTTTTGTGACGTCGTTTAAAACGACAAAAGATGAGGGGGCAACTTTCACCCCCTTATTGTGGCAAGCCTAGTTCTTGAATAGATTTGCTAAGAACGCATCAATTTCTCGAGTTGCCTTTTGCGTAGCATCATCATCTTTGCCCACGTGAGGGTTTAACTCAACGCAAGCATCAGAGTATTTGAACTCTTGATTTGTTTGGGTGTTAATCAAATTGCCCGCTGTCTTTTCAACAATCCTACAAGACCTAACAGTTTGTGCGTCTTTTGAAACTACAGGAGGCGCGGCCCCCAATGGAGAATCAAATGCGTGTGGGCCAAAGTCATACTCAAACATCTCTACATTTTGGTTGGCCGCTTTTAATTTACCTACGTAATCTCTACAAGCAGTTATAGGGTTGTAGTCATCTGTGATGCCGTGATGAAGCTGAATAGGCTTACCAGTAGTCTTTGTGTCACTGATGTAGCTTGTCACACAATCGGCATAAAACGGAATGTGTGCGGCAAATACAGTTCCACTCTTATTCCACATCTTATTAAATCGCTCTACGCTGGCGAATAGAGTTGCTTGCCCGCCCCTAGAAAAGCCCATCATTACAAACTTGTTGGAATCAAGACGTGGGTGCTTAGCCAAAATTTCCATTGCTTTATAACTATCAAGAGCAAGATTCAATCTGCCAAGTAGGGCTTGATTAGGGCCCACAACCGTTAGACCTCTTCCTGTAAAGCCATCCATACTAAATGTGGCATAGCCTTGTCCTAGGAAGTGATTGGACCAATAGTCGATGTTTGCCCCCATACCGCTTGAGCCGTGTACCAAAAAGATGACTGGAATTTTTTGACTTACTGGTTTGGGTGGAAAGCGAAGAATGCCGTTAACAGTTACCTCCTTGCCATTTTTGTCCCCGAGCAAAAACTGCTTGTCAGATATTGTTAAGCTCGGAATGGAATAGATTTCTGAGCGTGGCGGGTAAACGATATCAGTCCCAGCCTGCGAGCAAAAAGATACAGCCGCCAGAAAGACTACAAGTAAATACTTCATTAGATTTTGTCCCCAGTGTTTTTATTGATTTATATTGCCAAAAAATAGTAGCAGAATCTACGCCGAAGATCCTTAGTGGAAAGCCCTTGGAAGCTAGCGTCAGACATCCTGGGCCCTGGTCGATTCCGCCCCGGGCCACCAAGAAACACCAAAACCACCTTCGGGTGGTTTTTTCATCAATAGCGTCTAGAATGGCCGATGTTGTATTTCATATTGCGGCTCTTTAGCTCGCTTCCATTGGCAGCCATTCAAATTATTGGCGCTGGCACAGGTGTATTGGTTTACTTGTTTTCTTACAAATATCGAAGACGCCTATATAAAAATCATCAGAGCGCAGCCCATTATTCGGGATTCAAATCAACCCCGTGGAGGGCGGCTGCCGAATCTGGAATGATGTTTGCTGACACCCTATGGATTTGGAGACATCCAAAATCTTCTCTCGCTAAAACAACCATAGAAAACTTAGGTCAAATTATTGAGTTATCCAAAAATGGAAAGGGAGTAATTATTCTTGCTTCACATTTTGGTGGATTTGAAATAGTGCCTCGTATTTTTGCCGAACATACAAGAGCGACGGTAATGTATAGGCCTGCTCGAAAGGGGTGGGTGAATAAGTTAATGCTTAAATCTCGCCAGCATTCTCAAATGGTATTTGTTGAGGCAAACATTGGTGGAGTACGTCAAATTAAGCGTGCCTTAGTAAGGGGTGAGGTAGTTGGACTATTAGCAGACCAGGTTCCTAGTGTTGGCGATGGAGTATGGGCTAAATTTTTTAATCAATACGCCTATACAACTTCATTTCCAATCAAATTAGCTCGTCAAGCTGATGTAGCTATCCTTTTTGTTGGGGCAGAAAGATTGGGTCTGGGGAGGGGTTGGATCGTTAAAAGTCGACTAATGACAGAAGCTTTTCCCGATTGCTTGGTTGATGCCTGTACAGAAATGAACCGTTATTTTGAGGGGTCAATAATATCCAAACCAAATCAATATATGTGGTCTTATAACCGATACAAAAGACCTGTTGGAGCTGAATTAGCGCCCATAGATTAGGGCATCCTCGGCACTGGTCGATTCCGCCCCGGGCCACCAAGAATTTAAATAGCCCACTTGTTGGGCTATTTTCTTTTAAGGTTTGGCAGGGTTAGACGTCATTAGACTTGGATATCCCCCATCTAGCATGTCCTTTAAAAAGACAAATCAATTATTCATCCCTGTGTCGGTCAAGCGTCCATTTAAGCGACGCTCATCTATGGTCAGTACTTGCGATGTCGTTTTAAACGACATGTCATAGCATTTAGTTCAAGGTAGTAATATTCGAAATAATGAAATACGCCAACGAACTCTTTTTTGCCGCACTTTCCCTAATAATGTGGGGGTTAGTTTTTGGTTCAAAATATTTAATCTCAGCAAAGAAAATTATTCAACCTGAGGGATTTTGGTACTTAGCCCTTATTTTGGAGGCAACTAGCTTTTCTTTTTTTGCTATTGCCCCAGTTATTGAGATAAAGCTCCTTACATTAGCAAACACTTGCCTTCTTGGTGGCTATATCTATTTGGCATCATATTGCCGATCCCTAAGTCAACCCATCTCCCGACTGTTTAAGTGGGGAATCTTGCTTGCAGTGTTGACCATTGGATTGATATTCGAATATCTGATGCAACGAGGGACATTTATACAAAGAGTGGGCTTCGTTATGGTGTTGACTGACCTAGCAATTATTTGGCAATTATTGGAATTGAAGCGCCTTCATAAATTTCGGATTGATTTGCCAATATTCTTGATATTCACGATGGTTGGAGAATTAATATTCGTCACTACTAGATTAGTCATCCTTGTTTATATTGATCCACCATCTTTTATTCACTTGTATGATGAGCCAACCTTGACTGCGGCGGTGAGGTGGATTTTATTCTCATTAACAACCCTTTCTTATATAGCAATTATTGCCTATTCATTAAGAAAAATTACCATTGAGAATACTCAGACCATTAGAGAAAACCAAAAAATTACTGAGCTCTTGAAAGAAAAAGAACACTTAATCTATGGCTTATTGAAAGCCAATAAGACCGCGGCTACTGGTGCTCTATCCGCATCCATTGCTCACGAGCTTAATCAACCGCTTGGCGCCGCTAATCTCAATATCCAGTTTCTCAAGATGAAGCTAGAAAAAGGGGTTCTTAATCCTGAGTTGGGCAAAGAGATTCTGGATTCTTTAGAAGAGGACAATAAGAGGGCGGCAACAATTGTCAGATCTCTCAGGTCAATATTTACTGAGGGTGAGTCCAATGCTCAAGAAGTCCGGTTGAGTGATTTGATAGCAAAGGTTCTAGATATTGTTAAACCTGAGCTTAAGAATAAGAACATCCAAATTCAATTACGGGTCGATGATGATTTGGTGATCAGAGTTAACTCCTCTGAAATTGAACAAGTCATATTGAATTTGCTTAACAATGCCGCCCAGGCTCTGGCTAACTCAGGAACACTCCAACGACGTATTGCTATAGAAGCAATTAAAACTGGCAATTCAGTTCAATTAAGCATTTCTGATAATGGGGCGGGCGTTCCAGAAGACTTTAAATCTCAACTATTTGAGTTGCTAAGCACAACTAAGCAGACTGGTATGGGCCTAGGGCTATGGCTCTGTAAGCATATTGTTACTAGATATAGTGGCTCGATCCATTATGAGGACGCAGTTGGAGGCGGAGCTAAGTTTGTTATTGAATTGCCTCTTAATTAGCCGATGAGCTAATTGACCCCAGTCTTCATGAGGAAGACCATAGAGACCTATTCGTTCGGGGTTTTATGAACTTAGCAGAAATACAATCCTTTAAGCAAATTGGCAGACGCCTTCGCAGTGAGCGTGAGGGGCGAGGCCTAACTTTGCCTGCGGTTGCTCGATTGTGTGGAATGAGTGTTTCTGAATTAGTGCGCATTGAAAACGGCGAATTATTGGGATTCAGGCAGGCACTTGAAGATGCCTTAACTAATGCCGAGGTATATGCCAAGGCATTAGATGTTGAGTTAGATAGTGGGGAGAGACAGCATTCTGGAATGGCATCAATAAATGCTAAAAATGATGATGTTTTTATTCCAGTCTTTTTAAGAAAAAAATAACTATTTCGGTTAGTACGTAAAGACTATTTAAAACAGAGTCAGGCATCCTAGGTCCTGGTCTATTCCGCTCCGGGCCACCAAGAAAGACCAAAACCACCTTCGGGTGGTTTTTTATTTGGTGCTGACGGATAAGGTTCCGTTGTAATAAGATCAAAAAAATGCCCGCATACTTCTGCGGGCAAAGATGGTTACTGCGAGAAAACTGTTCTTAATTTGAGCAAGCTTGATTTAGGTAGGTAATCACCCCATCTTTAGTAAAGCCAATTTTGCCCACCTCTAATGTTGATGCGCTTACGACACCTACAAACAATCCAATAACAAACCCGATAACTAAATGTTTTATCCCCATTTTCTTCTCTCACAATTATGTTGTTAGCAGTGAGTCAATACTCTGCTTGTGCCAATTAGAAAAACTTGTCCTAAGTCAATTTTCTTGCCAAGTGTGGGTAGTACTTTAGTTCTAATGATGATTTTTCGTACTAAAAAACGCTATGAGGATTTCTATTTTTGCGGCGCGATAAAGAATTTTTAATACCAACCAAAGATTAGATATCCTCAGGTCCTGGTCGATTCCGCCCCGGGCTACCAAGAATCCTAATAGCCCACTTGTTGGGCTATTCTCTTTTGCGGCTTGACCGCTATAAATTTCGGATATCCCCATCTAGAAATGCCCTTTAAAGGGACGAATCAATTACACGTCCCCGTGTCGGTCGATGTCGTTTAAAACGACAATTCTTATTATGCTCAAGGGTTAGTCCTAGCTATATTCCATCGCACTTAGCACTATCTTAAATTGTCATATAAAAGGCCAATTCAAGATAGTTATCGATTGGAGGGGACATTAACCACCTTTTGGGTGATTTTTTATTTAAGGTAAAAGATAGGGAGTTCGGTATGAAAGTATTGTTGGTCACGCTATTTACATTTTTATTCTCCGCGACAGTTTGTGCAGAGAATTTACCCGGCGGATTTATTACAGTTAAAGAAGATCAGATTGTTTGGAAGACCAATGAAAACGGCGTCAAGCAAACCACCCTATACGGAGACCCTAGCAAGCCAGGAATTTATGTGGTCCGCAATATTTTTCCTGCGGGGGTAATGAGTGCACCCCATTCTCACGATCAAGATCGATTTGTTACGGTAATCAGCGGGGTCTGGTATGCAGGTATGGGTCCTGAGTGGGATCTAAAAAAGAATATTCCAATGCCAGCAGGTAGTCTGATGTTTCATCCGGCTAACGGCATACATTTTGATGGCGCCATGGCGGCTGATACCCAAGTGCAAATTATTGGTATGGGGCCAGTGAAGACAGTTTGGATTTATCCCAAGGAAGATCATTTTGGAAAACCCCATAAGTTAAGCCAATAGGAAGAAATCCTAGGTCCTGGTTCGATTTCGCCCCGGCCACCAAGAACCACTAAAGCCACCTTCGGGCGGTTTTTTCATTTGAAGCACCACTTCGATTCTTTTGTCGTGATATTCTGATTTTGTAGTTTATAAAAATAAATTGGAGACAAAATGAGGCTAATCAAGGTTCTAGTTGCGGCGTTGCTTGCTATCAACTTTTCAAATGTAATGGCAGAAAAAAATAATTCAGGTAGCGTACAAAGTGCTGAGCACTGGGTTCAAAACGGAGACATCAGGATATATGTTTGGGAAAAATTTACTGTTAGTCCAAAAAATAAACCGGTGATTGTTTTAGCTCACGGCTCTGCTACAGCTGGCAAGGAATCCTTTGATTTGCGAGTTCCAAGTAAGCCAGACATTAGCCTAATGGATGTGTTGGCCAAACAAGGCTTCGATGTATTTGCTTTGGACATTAGAGGCTTTGGAAGATCTACCCATCCAGAGCAACATTTCACTACAGAGGACGCCGCCAGCGATCTAAACGCAACCGTTGATTTTGTAATGAAATCTAGAAATATTCCCAAGGTAGGCTTATTGGGCTGGTCTTATGGGACTCAGTATAGCGGTTTGTTTGTAATGGCCCATCCGGAAAAAGTAGATCGATATGTTTCTTACGCGCAGATGGGTATCGATAGTATCGATATTGGCAAGCGTAGAGCCAATCTAAAAACATATCAAGATAAGGTTTACATTCAAATTCCTGAGGCTGGTTGGCATGGCCGCTTTTATTCTCTGACCCCCAAAGAAGATAACTTCCCAGAAGCCGTAGATGCCTACGCTAAGAGTGCCGCAGCGATTGAAGTAAATACTGCGACTAGCCCACAATTAGACCTAGTGACTAAATTACCAATGCTCAATCCAACTCAAATTATTGTGCCCACCATGATCATTCACGGTCAATATGATGATGTGGCTGATACTAAGCAATTAATGCCCTTCTTTGAGCAATTGCCTAATGCCAATAAACGATATGTAGTTGTGCCTAATGCGGGTCATATGATGATGTATCAGAGGGGTTACAGCATCTTCCAGCAGGCTGTTGCCGACTACTTTAAGGAGCAGTTCTAAAGACATTATGCATCCTCGGCCCTGGTTCGATTCCGCCCCGGGCCACCAAGATTCACAATAGCCCACTTGTTGGGCTATTTTTATTAGAAGTCCTCAATGGCGCCTCTACCTTGCTATTAGCGTAGTCGGTCACTTTCCATAGAGTCAATCCGTCAATCAGGATGCCACCACTCTGGCTCTAGATTGGGATATCAGGGTCATCAAATGTCCTTTAAAAGGACAAGTCAATTATTCATCTTTGTGTTGGCAATGTCGTTTTAAACGACAAATATATTTAGGGATTACAGTAATCGCACTTTGATGGATCCGCCTTGATTTGATCCAGCAACATTTCTTCTTTTTTGTACGCACACTTTACGCATGACCATACATTAGCTATTGGCAGATTTGTTAGCGCTTCACAGCTAGAGCATGGCAAGCCCTTCTTTCTTTCTGTGATCCAGAAGCCAGGCGACTCACACTCTGGGCATACAGAATTCATCTTTCTTGAGAGATCTTGTGTAGCCTTCAATATGTTAGACATACGCGTGGGATTGGTATGTGCTCTTAAATCATTCTCTACAAATACATTTCCCTTTTTTGAAAGGTTAGTTGCCCAATCAAACGCTTCTTTCAAAGACTCAAGATCTTTGATTCCTTTACGACACTCTGGGTGATATTCATCATCAGGTCGAACGACTAATTGATGGGTAGTAAATTGTGCCTCTGAAAGAAGCGCATTTAATTCATCCCAACTTGATACTTGCCGGCTGGTGCTTTGAGCGTGCCCGCCAAAAAAACCAATAACTTCAAGTTTGCGTATGTCATCTATTAAAACTACTAACTCGTAATTCCAAGGAAGCATGCCCGTATAGGGATCATTATCAAAAGCACCTTCGCTGGCAATGCCAAGCATAGAATCTGATAATTCCATTCCAACCCTAGCCTTTTTTCTGGCGGCATCTAGTTGGGAGCCATATCTTAGAATATCTCTAGTAAAGGTACCTAGTTTGTCTGTGTCATACCCAGAGATATGGACAACTTCTAAGCCATTAGAGTCAAGGAGTTGTGGACAAATGACCGACTCTTTGCCATGTTGAGTTAGCAAACTCGCCTTGAGTCCAGAATAGGGTTTTGGATGAGTTGGCATTTTATTTGGATGTTTTTAAACAAAATATTTGGCTACTGCGCTATAGATTGGAATGCCTAAGATAATATTTAAAGGGAAGGTGATGCCAAGGGACATGCCCATATACAAGGCTGGACTTACCTCGGGCATTGCATGGCGCAATACTGCTGGAACCGCAATATAAGAAGCGCTTGCCGCCAAAATCATCAAAAGGATCGTATCTCCCAGAGAGATATGAAATATATGGCATAAACCCAAGGCAATCATCGCATGGGTAGGCGGCGCGATGAAGGCATAAGCTAAAGTCACCGAAGGCTTGCCTTTGAGCTCCCCTAAACTCTTGGCGGCAAGCAATCCCATATCGAGTAAGAAGAATGCTAATAAACCCTTAAATAAATCAATCGAAAAGGGCGCCATAACTTTATGGCCCGAATCACCTGAAATGAGCCCTACTACTAAGGCTCCTAATAAGAGTAGTTGCCCACCATCAGTAAATGATTCGTGAAGTATCTTGCCCAATGAAGTGTGGCCACTGGCATTGCCTGAGCGTTGTTGACGAATTCTGTTGGCAAGAATGATGGCGATGATGATGGCGGGCGACTCCATGAGGGCCATTGCCGCGGCCATGTGTCCGCCATAACTAATACCGCTTTGATCTAAGACCTGTGTAGTAGTAATAAAAGTAACCGCACTAATAGATCCGTAAGTAGCGGCAATCGCGGCGGCATCCAGTTTATCTAGTTTGTATTTAAGACAGTTGTAGCCCAATAGCGGAATGGCTATTGCTAAAGTGATCGCCAGACCAAGACTAATAGCAATCTCAGGAGTAAAGCCTGATTTGTTTAAAGCAAATCCACCTTTTAATCCCAGAGCCATCAGTAGATATAGCGAAAGAAATCGAGAAATGGGCTGTGGAATTTCTAAATTGGATTTCACGAGGCCCGCAAAGATGCCGAAGATGAAAAAGAGGATGGTGGGATCTAGCAAGATATTCATAAATTGTCCTTTGAGGCGATCTTAGGGAAATTTATATGTAAAGTAAAATCGATATTAATACGTTTATATATAGGTAAATGCTGATGAATATTACTTTTAGGCAGTTAAGACTATTTCTCGCTCTTGCTGAGACTGGAAGCGTTAGCGCGGCCGCTCGCATGGTTCATGTTACCCAACCAACGGCCTCTATGGGCTTAAAAGAAATTACGGATGCTGTTGGAGTGCCCCTCTACGAAGTGGTAGCCAGGAAAGTACATTTAACGCAAATGGGTCATGAGTTGGCTAAGACGGCTCGTGCGATTTCTGGGGAGTGGGATTCTTTCGAACAGCAAGTCAATAGCGTCAAAGGGTTAACACGAGGAAAGTTAAAAGTAGCAGTGGTAAGTACCGCTAAATATTTCATTCCCAGAATATTGGGAACTTTTTGTGCGAAGTATCCTCAAATCGATATTTCTCTAGAGGTGCTCAATCGTGATGGTGTAGTGAAAAGATTGGAAGAAAACTTGGATGATCTTTACATCATGTCCCAGCCACCACTTCATCTCGATATAGAAGATGAAGTGTTTATGCCCAACCCTTTGTTATTAGTTGCCCCAAAAGATCATGCTTTTGCCAAAAAAAAGAATATTGATATCAGTACGCTTAAGAGTGAAAAGTTTATTTTTAGAGAAAAGGGCTCTGGTACAAGAATGGCAACGGATGCTCACCTTAAGCGACTAAAGTTCAAGCCTGATGTTAGGTTAGAGCTAGGGAGCAATGAGGCAATTAAACAGGCAGTTATAGGTGGTCTCGGTATCGCAGTTCTATCCAAGTATTCTCTTGGTGATAAGATTGACCAAGAAGAGGTTGCCATATTGAAATGTAAAGAATTTCCTATTAAATCAAGCTGGCACCTTGTGAGTCCCAAAGGCAAAAAGTTATCTCCAATAGCCACAATCTTTAAGAAGCATCTATCTCAACAGGCTCAAAGCTGGAAATAGAGTCAGGCATCCTGGACCCTGGTCGATTCCGCCCCGGGCCACCAAACTCAAATAATGCCCTGCTTCGTGCAGGGCATTTTCTTTTGGTCGGGTGGGTGAGATGGCCACTTGACAAAGCGTACGCTTTTACGTACTATATTGAAAAGGAGTGAAATCATGACCACATTAACCGCAAGTGAAGCTCGAGCAGGTCTCTACCGTTTAATTGATCAGGCGGCAGAGTCACACAAGCCAGTAGTCATTTCTGGTAAGCGAGCAAATGCTGTTTTAGTTTCTGAAGAAGATTGGAGTGCTATTCAGGAGACGCTTTATCTATTGGCAATTCCAGGAATGCGTGAGTCAATTAAAGAGTCAATGGCTGAGCCTATTACTAAAAGTAAAAGGGCATTGAAGTGGTGACTTGGAATTTAGCTTATTCCAAATATGCCATTAAGGATGCTAAAAAACTATCTGCCGCAGGTCTTAAAGATAAAGCCCAGGCTTTACTGGATATTTTAGAAGTAGACCCTCTCCAAAATCCGCCACCTGATGAGAAGTTGGTTGGTGATTTAAAAGGGGCTTACTCACGCAGAATTAATATTCAACATCGCTTAGTTTATGAAATTTTGCGCAAGGAGAAGACGGTTCGAATCCTAAGAATGTGGACTCACTACGAATGAAGTGGGCATTAGCCTAAAGCAGAGTCAGGCATCCTCGGTCCTGGTTCGATTCCGCCCTGGGCCACCAAGAAACACCAAAACTACCTTCGGGTGGTTTTTTCATTTGGTCAGACGTAAAGGTTGCTTGCCCCAGGATTTTTAACCATAATTGCTTACTCCAAAAATCATATGTACAATGTACATATGATTTTGTTACGATTTGAATGGGAACCCAGAAAAGCTTCAGCCAATCTGAAGAAACACGGCATTTCTTTTGAAGAGGCGAAATCTGTGTTTTATGATGAAAGTGCTAAGTTAATTTCCGACCCCGATCATTCGGAGGATGAAGACAGATTTATCTTGCTGGGAGTAAGCCATTTTCTTCGTGTAATTTTGGTTTGCCATTGTTATCGAAGCGAGGGTAATGTCGTTCGTATTATTTCGGCTCGTAAGGCAACCCCTAAAGAGTCAAAAGCTTATTAAAGGTGATGAAGATGCGTAAAGAATATGATTTCTCAAAAGCTCGTAAAAATCCATATGCTTCTATGCTCAAGAAGCCCATCACCATTAGATTGGATGAGGATTCAGTGAGTTACTTCAAATCTATATCAGAAGAGGTGGGCATTCCTTATCAAAGCCTCATTAATCTCTATTTGCGTGATTGTGCGTCATCTCGTAAGAAGTTAAACCTTAGCTGGAAGTAGTCTAGAGCTAGAGTCAGGCACCTTGTAG
>NZ_LZFI01000018.1:0-11125 GCF_001889925.1 Polynucleobacter sp. MWH-Adler-W8
TGGGACAACTCGCGTAGCTTTTTTTGTGCTGGTCAAGCATCGATTTAAGCGACGCTTACTAAGTCAGTATTGAGGATTACGTATTCATCTTGGGGTCAACCATAACGCAAGCCTTCATTCCCTTTAACTCCATGGCCTTGAGCCACTCAGGTTTTATTTTTGGATTCATTATTAATTCATTCACTTGTCGATTAGAGGCATTTTTAGCGACGAATTCAGCTTGACATCCACAGTAAGCCGTGAAGTCTTCTTCAGTAAGGGTCTTACCCTTAAGATCTTTATGCTCAGCCACTTGTTCACTTATGCAATTTTTTTGATAATCCTTAGAAATTGCCTGAGCAAAAGATGGGTTGGCTACTACTAACAAAAAAGCTAACGATAAAGCGGTTCGAAATATTGGCATTGTGCGTTTCCTTTTCATGCAATTTATATGGTGGAAATTCTTCCATAAACATCAAGGTCGGACTCATCAACCTCCAAAAAGTCATCTTCGATCACAGAAGCTCCTTCTAAGTTTTCGATATATTCCCGGATAGCGTAGTAAGGAGGCATCTGTGCTTCATTGTCATCCTGGGGATCCCAGACTTTGTAACGAAAAACGGTTAATTTCATGTGATTTTTGGTTAAACGTAACTTATGAGCCTAAAAGATGATTCATATGGCGCCTCAAGTAAGCCTTGCGAGCCTCGACTAAAACTATGACCAAATTACTCAGAAACTGTTTGAACTGTCTCATTTAAAGCTCCTTTGGTTAAAAATACTAGGGTTACTACTTAATCAGTATGCGCTTTAAGTGCCTAGATTGCAGGGCAGCAAAAACCCCTCTATTAGTAGTTTTATACGTAATAACCCTAATAGGTTCAGAATTAAATTGTCTCCCGACCCGTATTTAAGGTCCTTAAGTCGCCCTCGGGCGACTTCTTTTTAAGTCATTTCTACCGTGTCGTTAATAAAAGGAAAGTGTCATGTTGAAGTACATCAATAGGTCGCTTGAACAAACTATCAATACCTTGATTGATATCACCGCCTATTCACGCTTTGGTGTTCCGGTTAGAGCAATTGACATCGCTAAACGTCAGCACCTTTCTTTAAGTCGTATGGAGATAGTGCTATCCGCGCTCAAGTCTGCTTATTTAATACGAGCTGCCAAAGGACGAAGGGGCGGATACTACTTAGCTAAAGACCCACAAAGTATGACGATGAAAGATGTGTTTTTAGCAGTCAATCACTTTAGATCCAGAAAAGTAGTTATCTCAGACTTTGCTAAAGAGATCGTAGAATCTTTTGAATCCTATATGCGTGATTGTCTATCTAAGATTGCAGTAGCATCATCTTCGAAAGATGCGAGAACAAGGCCCTTTCAAATTGAGATCATTCCAGCCTGGGACTCGCAAAAGTATCAGTTACAAGAAATCTCCAAAAAGGGTAAATGGGATTCTCAAAGCGTTCTGATTACAAAAGCCGAATTACAAAAAGCAGAAAAGCTCGGACCCAACTCTATATTTGATTTTAGTAATTACATTCAATAATAAAATGAGATTGATGAAAAAGATGCGACAGTTTTATGATGAAGTTATAAGTTACATCCGGGCTTATCTCAGATGAGCGGTGTAATCGAGCGTAGCAATGCTTATTCCGTCTATTTAGAACGTGAGTTGCGCTCAGATCATGCTGGCGAAACGGGCGCTATCTATATCTACAAAGGCATTATTGCCATTGCAAAATTACGTAAAGATCAGGAGCTCATCAGTTTTGCCAAGCATCATGGAGCCACTGAGGCTGAGCATTTACAGTTAATAGAGTCTATTTTCGAGGCCAAGCATCGAAGTCGCTTGCTGGGTCCTTGGCGCATCGCGGGATGGTTAACTGGGGCAATACCAGCGCTATTTGGAAGAAAAGCAGTTTATGCAACGATTGATGCTGTTGAAACATTTGTAGAACAACATTATCAGCAACAGATTGAATATCTGCAAAAAAATGGTAGTCATGATGATTTGCTTAAGCTCCTCATGCGTTGTCAAGCCGACGAAATAAATCATAAAAATGAAGCAAGATCAAAAGTTGTGAGCCCTATGCCCTTAACTCTAAGGCTTTGGTGTGCTTTAGTAGGGGGTGGATCGGTAGTAGCTGTTTTATTGGCCAGGCAGATTTAAAGAATATGATGTTGGTAGTTAATTAAACGAGGTGGAGAAGTAATGATTCAGATTCAGATCTGGGCTGACTTTGAATGTCCATATAGTTACTTTCAGACTATCGTTCTTGAGAAGTTACAAGCAAAGTATCGAGATAGATTAGAGATAGTCTGGAGAGCATTTGAGTTAACCCCAGTTGAGGGCAATATATCTCCCTCACAATCCTACATGGATAATCTTGAGGCCGCTAAGTCTGAGCCCATTGTTATGCAAGAGAATCTTAAGCTTTTAACGCCAAAATTTCTAACCTATACATGGCTTGCGCAAGAGAGTGTTTACTTTGCTAATTCTCAAGGGAAATCATTAAAACTTGCTAGAGCCTTATTTGACGCATTCTTTTTGCAAGGAATGGATATTGGTAGCGAAGCGGCGGTAATGCAGATTGCTTCTCAAGAAGGTATTGATATTGAACGCCTAAAACAAGCTGTTGATAACGGCGAATTGACCAAACACGTTATGGCCGATGAGCAAGAGTTCAAGACTTACGGGTTTCAAGGGCTTCCAGCAATGCTTATCGGTGAAAAGAATTTTTCTCCTCGTAGTTTCATGCCTGTAAATGGATATCAAACGTTTGATGAGCTATCTGAAATCATTCAGGGCCTTGTTATGTAATGATGCTCTTAGTCATTAAAGATCAGATTGGTCCAATTTAAGGCTTTTCCTCAAAAATTTAATCTGCCAACATATCTCATTAAGCTAGTTGTGATAGTCTAAACCCAGGACTGAACCAATAGGAGATACAAATGAAGATAACTCATGTTTTAGCAAAAGTTGTTTTGGGATTGTGTGTTGGCGTCGCTTCATTAGGTGCTTTTGCACAGTCAATGAAAGTAACTCTTACTGGCTCTCAAGAGGTGCCACCAGTAATGACCTCAGCTTCTGGGGTAGGCGCAATCATGGTTGCTCCAGACGGAGCGGTGTCGGGAACCATCACAACGACAGGTATCGAGGCAACCATGGCACATATTCATGAGGCGCCGATGGGCCAAAATGGCCCAGTTATTGTTCCATTTACCAAGACTTCAGATAATGTTTGGACTGCCCCCGCTGGTGCCAAGTTAACGGATGCCCAGCTCCAAAGCTTGAAGAGCGGCAATCTTTATCTCAATGTTCATAGTGCCACCAATAAACCTGGTGAAATAAGAGCCCAACTTAAGCCTTAGATTAAATATTCTTAGCTAAGGCCACTAAGAATGATTGAAGAACTACTTTTTCCAAACGCTTGCCAACCATGGCTGTTGTTCAATTGGTAGTCCACTTGGCCTATAGTAATGTTCAATTTCAGTAAATTTTGCATCGGTCATAAAAGATCTCCAGCTCTCTAAATCATGATATGAGCCAAATCGGTCTCCGTACCAAACTTCTTCGTTATTACCCCGAGGGTTTGAGCTAAAAAGAATACCGTTGGGTTTTAAGCATGCCCATAAATTACTTAGTACTTTGGGTAATAGCTTATTGGGAATATGAAATAGTGAAGCGTTGGCAAAAATACCGTCAAATGTGTTATCTGGCAAAGATAAGTTAAAAAAATCTTGGACTAAGATTTCGCAACCGCTTTTCGTTTTAGCTATTTGAGCCGCTTCTTTGCTGCCTTCAAGCCCAATAGCAACATGACCAAGCCTGGTAAAGGTCTGTAGATCTCTTCCCGGACCACATCCAAAATCCAGAATATGAAACGGTGGCTCAGTCTTGATTGCGCGTAATAGGGCATCGATATTTTGACTGACATCATGATCTTTTGTGCCCTCATCATAAGAAACAGCATGTTGATCATAATGCGCAATAGTTTTTTGCGAGATTAAAGCAGACTCATTTGTGAGATTTTTAAATGTAGACATAATGAGTTTGAAACTAAGACTATTCTTTTGACGCCTCAATTACTATATTTAGGCTTATTTCATCGCCAACAAAAGGTACATATTTTCCCAGATCAAATTCTGAGCGACTTAACTTCGCGCTTGCGTTAGCGCCACACATATATTTCAAAGTAATCAAGTTACGACTGCAAGCGAAGTTACTTACTTCAATATTGACGGGTTTGGTAATGCCTTTAATGGTCAGCTCGCCTGAGAGTGATGTAATAGTCTGATCATTGAATATAACCTTATCAGAAGTGAATTTGGCTACAGGAAATTTTTCAGAATTAAAGTAACTTTCGCTTCTAAGTAACTTGTTAAAGGTATCGGAGCCTGTACTGACTGAGCCGGTCTCAATAGCAACATCTATAGCGCCGCCATCCATTTGGTCATTCAGCGTAATAGTTCCATTCACCCTATCAAAACGACTGGTTTGAATTGAGTAAGCTAAATGTTTGTAGCTAAAGCTAACAAAGGTGTGCTCAGGATCAGTTATATAAATTTCTGCTGCTTGTGCCGAGGAAGTCACTAAGGTCAGGAGCAAAGCAGTTATATAAAAAAAGTTCATTAGATATTTTAGGTGTTGATATGAGAATGTGCTGAATCAGCGCCCCTATCCTCAATAGAGGCCTAAATACCTTGTTTTTAGTCTTTCCAACAGTTAAGGCATCAATTGAGACTGTAAAAGGTAAGTAAGAATGAGCATAAAATCCATTTATATAAGTTAATTGATTTAATTAACGCTTGCACCATACTCAATACCAATATTACTAAATCAAAAGCTATTAGCAATGCCCCTCCGAAATTCACCAAGTCAGATACGAGATTTAGATGATCTCAGTCAATTAAGTAATATTGTTACTGACAAGCGCAGGGGTCAACGCTCATTAGCCAAGAAATCAAGGCGTAATCGACATTATGAAAAACAATTCATTCGTAATACGCTCATGCGTGCACCTATCAATGCATCTGAAGAGCCGATAGAGCTTTGAGTAACATTTCTGTATTTAATTAACCTAATAGGAAGAATCATGTTTAGTCACGTTATGTTAGGCGCAAATGATTTGGAAGTTTCAAGGGACTTCTATGATGCCGCTTTAGGAGCTTTGGGTATCAAAGCCGGGAGCTTTAGTCATGACAAATACTTTTATCGCGGTCCTGGCGGAGTCTTTGCTATTACAAAGCCTATTGATGGTAACGAAGCTACTCATGCCAATGGCGGCACAATTGGCTTTAGCGCTAAATCAATCGCTGATGTAGATGCATTTCATGCCATCGGCGTTGCTCATGGTGGCACTTCCTGTGAGGGTGATCCAGGCTATCGAGAGGGTGTCGCCGGTACTATATATATTGCTTGGCTTAGAGATCCTGCCGGTAATAAAATCTGTGCAATGCATAGGCCACCGAAATAAATGCTTGCTTCACATCCCTTGGGTTGGATGCATTGGACGACATTGACTAAAGCTCAAGGGTAAGCTGCCGGCTTGCCTCGGTAGTTTTAACTGTAGATTTTTTACGTACGACCCTGCTTGCTCGAGAAGCATGTTTATCGACAACTGATTTTTTCCCAGCCCGGACCTCCGATAGGTTGCGTCTAGCATGCAAGCGGTCTTTAGATAGCTTTGTGGCAACAGTAATATCTACTAATGGTTGGGGAATGTCTCTACCAATCTCAATGCCAATGCTGCTTTGTACTTCTTGAGGCATATTCCAGGGCTCAAAAAGCCATGTGTCGGGTACTTGACGCATATGGGGAAGCCATTTTCTAACGAAAAAGCCCTTTTGATCATGGTCTTGTGCTTGCTTGATCGGGTTATAAACACGAGTTACATTGATCCCGGTTGTACCCGATTGCATTTGCAATTGACTCCAATGGATTCCGGGCTCATAGTCTAAAAATTGAGTGGCTAACCAATCTCCTACTGGTTTCCAGTGCAGCCAAAGTGGATAGGCTGCAACTGAGACTAGCATCGCACGCATTCTAAAATTGAGCCATCCTGCTTCACGTAGCATCATGACGCAGGCGTCCACCATAGGCCAACCCGTCTTACCATCCTTCAAGGCATTGAAGTAATCGTCATTAAATTCACTCTCACGTAATGCATCATATCCACGGTGCATATTTCGCCACTCGATTTCAGGCTCGCTCTCCAACTTTTGAATAAAATGACAATGCCAATACAAGCGACTCATAAAAGCAGTTAAACCTGACTTTCTTCTACTGGCATCTGGAGACATTTGAAGCAGCTCTTCATTTGTTGCTTGCACTACTTCCCTGATGCTAAGACACCCATAAGTTAGATATACAGATAGTCGAGAGCATGCATCTGGGGCTGATAGAGGCGATGAAATCCCACCTCGGTACCACATACTTCGCTGCTTCAAAAAACTATTCAGTGTTTTAAGTGCAAGCGATCTTCCACCGCGTTGTCTTAAGGGTGGATTATGTCCTAGGTGCGCAGGTGCCTGCATCGTAGATGGTGTCAGATAATGAGCGCTAGGGTTCGGCACTGGCACACTAGAAAGCGGAGCTTTCCAAAATTGAATGGGTGGTAGTTCACATAAAGGTGCTTCCATGTGTTTTTGCCAATTAGCTTGCCATTCATTACGATTTTTTAGTCCTCTAGTAACTCCAAACTGGGTATATTGACCCCAATGAATGCCACGAGACTGACACCATTTACTAACGTCTCGATCTCTGGAGTAAGTCAATCCATTGCCAGTTTCCTGATGAGAATGCAAACCCTGAAAAGGATTAGCTTCCCAGATGTTATTTAGCACTTCAGTAACTTCACCTACATGGATTTCGATAGTGCCGCCGCGTAAACGAAGCTGGGTATCGAGGTCGTGAAGGGACTCCCGAATAAACTCAAAATGTTGGAGGGCAACATCAGGCTGCATCCATAACGTTGGCTCAAGCACGTAAATGCAGCGAATTGGCCCTATCTTTGCAGCCTCGACAAGAGCGGCATGGTCCTCACAGCGCAAGTCACGCTTAAACCAAACCAGTTGATAACTCATAATTAATTAGTAGAGAAGATGAATTCAGACTAATAATAGTTCGAAATTAAGCTCACTGAAATACAAAATTTCATCATATAAGCCTTTGCGAAACTTTGCCTAGTCAGTGACTCTATATTCGATTTAAAACTTACAAAAAAGCGCCTTTCAAATAAAAAGTGAAATTTGAGTATTTAAGCGTTACTTTGAGTAACTCTGGGCAAAAAATGTGTAATGTAATCTCTACGCTTTTTCATGCTACTTCAACTAAATTTGATGGTTTTTGTTTATGTGCTGAGCTAGCCCTGACTAAAATTAAGGTATTTACTGCTTATGTTAGTCTTGCGCACTTTTGTGCTTTAATGCCTTCCAATATGATCACCGTTGTTATTGCTTCCTACAGATACGGACACCTTGCAGCGCATTGCATTGAGTCCCTGCTATCTCAAACTAAAGCTCCCTCTAGAATTCTATTTGTCGACGATGGGGCAGATGATTGCAGGCACCTCCCTAATTTATATCCTGATATTGAGTATATTTTGAGGCTTCAGAATTTAGGTACGGTAGATAACTTTCATGATGTGCTGATGAGGGTGGACACGGAATATGTTCTGTTCATTGGAGCTGATAATTGGCTGAGATCTGATGCGATTGAATTACTTTCAAATGCCCATGCTGATATTGTCACTTATGACATTGTGGTTACTGGGGAGCTAAAGGAAGAAATTCATGATCGCGTGCCTGGGGAGACTAAACCTCACCAAGGAGATCTCTACTGGGATCGAGGTGGAAAGCACCATGGCTCGATGATGTATCGCACGGCCTTAGGCCAGCAAGTCGGCTACAAAAGAAGGTATGTGGATGGTGTGCACCCACAAGAGGATTGGAATCTTTGGGATAAGATGCGCGAGCAGGGCGCTTCTGTAGCCAGTCTGAATGAAGGCCTTTTGTACTATAGAAGGCACCGTGAAAATTTTCTAAAGTATGACCATCTCGTGGATGCTCTTGAGGAAGAGACTTAAGGGTCTAAGCCAGTGCTGTTCTCATGCTGCTTAGGCTGCTTTCATCAACGAATAGCTTGATCCCTAACACTCCTGAGCCCCTCAGTGCCGGTGTTTTCCTAAGGCTAATTTCTAGAGACTCAATCTCAAGATAGCTTGCACATGCTTCAACTATTCTGGTGGTTAATCTTTCTTGGGTCTCATAATGCCCATCTGCGGCCAATCGATCAATTTCAATTACAAGTGGGTCGTAGTCAAACACCCTATTCATGAAATCTTCTGAGATCAAGATGAGCTTTGGATTAATCCAAAGCGTTAGATTAAGTAAATGCTGATCAGGAATAGCATCACCTGGAGCATACGTACCAATTTGAGTATTTAGTCGGAGATCTTTTAATTCTATGCAGGCCGTTGATGACATTTGGTGCTCTCGGGTAATTTCATTAATTGGGTTTAATCAATGATAAAAATTCTCGACGCAAATTGGGGTCCTTTAAGAAGGAGCCACGCATCACGCTATTGATCATCTTCGAGTCTGGGTCCTTAACGCCACGCCACTGCATACAGAAATGATCCGCATCCATCACGATCGCAACACCCGTCGGCTTGACCTTCTTCTCAATCATATCGGCCAGCTCAACTACCGCTTCCTCCTGAATTTGAGGTCGACACATTACCCATTCGGTAAGTCGTGAATATTTTGATAGCCCAATAAGAGCTGAGTTTTTATTGGGTAAAATGCCAATCCAAACTCTACCCATAATGGGGCAAAGGTGATGAGAGCAGGCGCTTCTTACGGTAATTGGGCCAATTATCATCAACTCATTTAAGTGGCTGACATTAGGAAACTTGGTTAGCGCTGGCTGCTCAACGTAACGACCATTAAATACTTCCTTTACAAACATCTTGGCAACCCGCCTACTTGTATTTTGAGTGTTATGGTCACTCTTAGTGTCGATAACAAGACTTTCTAAAACGGATTGCATTTTTTCTGCAACCTCGTCGATAAGCCCATCTAGCTCACCAGGTTTAATGAAATCAGCAATATTGTCATTTGCGTGAAATCTAGCTTTCTTTACTTTAATCCTTTTGCGAATTATTTCTGATAGTGGGGTGCCATCGTTCATAAATTATTTCTTATCATGCTTTAGAGGAGTTTTTGAATGTCAGTACGCATGCTCTTCGGTGTAGTGGCCGATGCAAACCTATTTACAGGGATGCCGTCCCTACCAATAAGAAACTTAGTAAAGTTCCACTTAATTGCTTCTGTTCCCAGTATCCCGGGAGTAGCAGATTTGAGATAGTTAAAAAGAGGGTGAGCGTTAGACCCGTTCACATCAACTTTCTTAAAAATAGGAAAGCTGACGCCATAGTTTGTTTTACAAAACTGTCCGATCTGTTCAGAGCTTCCTGGCTCCTGACCGCCAAATTGATTGCAGGGAAAGGCTAGGATTTCAAAATCATTCCCACGAAACTCTTCATATAGAGATTGAAGTTCTTGATATTGGGAGGTGAATCCACATTTGCTTGCCACATTGACTGCAACCAGCAGTTTGCCAGCATAGTCCATAATGTTTTCTTCGCGACCGTCAAGGCGCTTTAAAGGGATGTCGGGAAGCATCGTTTATTTGTTTGCTCAGATATAAATTTTCTTTAATTTATCTGAAAATGACGACCCTTGCAGGGCGGTTAATTAATAGGGCTTTTTTACACTGGTTTAGCTACTCAAAAGTTATGCAAACAGCTGTGTAGTTTCGTAGTGCTGAGGCTAGGAGATTTATTGTGCCTGATGCTAAATCGAGTGTCAGCTATCAATATAAGAAGAGGGAGAAACCAGTTAAGCACCCCACACTTGCTTCGATATACGCGAACATTATGATGGCAAAGAAATCTTTGTAATTGGTAGGGTATTTAGAGATGAGTATGGCCGCTACTTTGCTGGATCCTAGATTAGATGGCCGCATATTAGTCTGCACTGGCCTTTTAATGAGGAAGGTTATAGGATTTTAGTTAAGACGCGCTACGGCGGGGTTTTCTTTGTGTGTCAGCTTTAGGTCGGAATCTGCCAGCGGGGTTCAACTAAATCGACTGACTCCTTTCGGGATTTTTACGGTCCTTGCTGACGTTTTCAATTCAGCGCAAAGTGGTATTCCCTTTCACACAAGGAGAATGTCATGGAACAGCTTATTGCAAATGCGCATAAAGAACCCTGGAACAAAGGCAAACTGACAGGGCAGAAAGCACCACTTAAGTTAAAAGATATTTGGGCCATTCGGGTCCGACTTCAACTAAATGGCAACAAGCGGGATTTAGCTTTATTTAATTTGGCCATCGACAGCAAGTTAAGAGCTTGTGACTTAGTTAAGCTAAAAGTGCGGGATATTTCTACTGGAGACCATGTTTCATCTAGAACAACTATTTTGCAGCAAAAGACCCATCGTCCAGTCCAATTTGAAATTACTGAGTTAACAAGGACAGTAGTTGAGCAATGGATTCATTCTGATGGGTTGCACCTGGAAGATTATTTATTCTCCAGCCGAATTAAAGAGTCCCCTCACCTATCTACCAGGCAATATGCCAGGATTGTTCATAACTGGGTTAGCTCGATTGGTTTGGAGTCTGCAAATTATGGAACTCATACGATGCGGCGCACCAAGGTTTCTTTGATTTATCGCAGAACCAAAAATCTTCGAGCCATTCAGCTACTCCTCGGGCATACAAAGTTAGAGAGTACAGTTCGTTACCTAGGCATTGAAGTGGATGATGCTTTGGAGATGGCCGAACAGACTGAGGTTTGATTTTTGGCGGGCTGTGTTGGGTTGATCATCACAGCCCACTTTTCAAAATATTGAAAATTAAAATTCGGGGCCACTTAAATTTTTTTTGTGATTACTATGATCTAAGTTTATAAACACGGTTAAGCTCGGATTTCTAAAAGCTCCTGAGAGATCTTCATTCCTAGATCAATAATTTCTTTAGTTTTATCTGAGGAAGGGTTTGATTCAGCATCTAGGTTTCTGTAGGCAACCATGTAATACAAACTACCAAGCACGGTATCAGTATGAATCGCTACCAA
>NZ_LZFI01000019.1:0-8990 GCF_001889925.1 Polynucleobacter sp. MWH-Adler-W8
TTCGGGTGGCTTTTACTTTTTCTATACTTCTATTTATTACTCAATCCAAGTAACAAACTCTTCTTTAGGCTTCCTGACTTTTTTCAAGTTAAGTAACCAGTCTTCGTCTGCCTTTCTATATCCTAGCGGCAGCATGACAACACTGCGTAAACCTTTTGCTTTGAGGCCGAGGATTTCATCGAGGGCTGCAGCATCAAAGCCTTCCATTGGAGTGGAATCTACTTGTTCGTATGCGGCCGCAATGAGGGCGGTGCCGAGTCCAATATAAGCTTGCTTTGCAGCATGGGTGTAATTGGTTTCAGCATCTTTTTCGGTGTAACCACTTAGTAGCTTCTGGCGATAGATATCACCAGCTTCGCTTTTGAAGTTGCGCAGCTTCTCAGTCATATCAAATGATTGATTGATTCGGTCTGCTGTATAGGTATCCCAAGCGGCAAAAACGAGCAAGTGAGAAGAGTCGACTACTTGGGTTTGATCCCAGGAGATTGCTTTGATCTTTTCACGAATCGCTTTATTGGTAATCACAAGCACTTCATAAGGCTGCAATCCACTAGAGCTGGCAGTTAAACGAATAGCCTCCAGTATTTGCTCTACCTTATCCTGCGGTACAGACTTTGTGGAGTCCATTTTCTTGGTGGCATAGCGCCACTGTAATTTGTCAATTAAGCTCATTCTGATTTCCTTAGATTTAATCTAGCAATAGATGGCACAGTGTAGTTTATAACGGAGGCTAGTGCTAAACGAGCTAATATGTAGGCATTCAATCTCAAAAGACTGCAATATGAATCAAATTGAAATTATTCGAGATGTCAGTGATGTGATGGATGCTCTTGGAGTAGCCGTAGTGTCCATCGGTGTTTTATGGGGCCTCTTCTGTTTTGCAAAAGGTCTGATTACTCAGACGGCCGATATTGCTTATAAAACCTTTCGCATACAAATCGTGCGCTCGCTTATTCTGGGGCTCGAAGTCTTAGTTGCAGGTGATGTGATTCGGACGGTAGCCATAAGCCCAACATTGACTAGTGTGGCGGTACTGGGCGCCATCGTTTTGATTCGTTGCTTCTTAAGCTGGTCCCTGACTTTAGAGATTGATGGCCGCTGGCCGTGGCAAGCGCCTAGACCAGGTCAATCAGAATAAGTCACATTTGTCTTTAAACGAGAAAGGGAGTCGAAAGACTCCCTTTTGTTTTGCTGCAGATTAATTGTTGCTTACGCAGCAACTACTTCTTCTGGCTCAGTAACCGATGAACGAATGAGGTAATCAAATGCTCCTAGCGAAGCTTTGGCGCCTTCACCCATGGCAATAATGATTTGCTTGTATGGAACGGTGGTGCAGTCTCCCGCTGCAAATACACCCGGCAAAGAAGTTTCACCTTTTGCATCGACGATGACTTCACCGTGCTTGGATAAATCGATGCTACCTTTAAGCCAATCAGTATTCGGTAATAAGCCGATTTGGACAAAAATACCCTCCAGATCAATATTGTGCTCAGTGTTATTGGTGCGATCTTGGTAGCGTAAGCCATTGACCTTGCCATTGGCACCCAATACTTCTTTGGTGAGCGCGCTCATGATGACGGTTACGTTTGGCATGCTAGCCATTTTCTTTTGCAATACCGCATCTGCACGGAGCTTGCTATCAAACTCGATGAGAGTGACATGGCTAACAATGCCCGCCAAATCAATGGCAGCCTCAACACCGGAATTGCCACCACCAATCACCGCTACACGCTTGCCTTTAAATAAAGGGCCATCACAGTGAGGACAATATGCAACCCCTTTGCCGCGGTATTCTTGTTCGCCAGGCACATTCATTTCTCTCCAGCGAGCACCAGTGCTGATGATTACGGACTTGCTATTGAGTACTGCGCCGTTGGCTAATTCCACTTCAAGACCATGATTCGTTTTACGCAAAGCATTGGCACGCTGTAAGTTCATGATGTCGACTTCATAGCTCTTCACGTGTTGCTCGAGTGCTTGAACCAACTTAGGCCCTTCAGTTTCTTTTACGGAAATGAAGTTTTCAATACCCATGGTATCCATGACTTGTCCGCCAAAACGTTCGGCCACAATTCCAGTGCGAATACCTTTACGTGCCGCGTAGATTGCAGCAGCAGCACCAGCAGGCCCACCGCCAATGACTAAAACATCAAAGGATTCTTTGGCAGAAAGCTTTGCAGCCTCTTCTTTGGGGGTGGAGGTATCTAACTTAGCAACAATCTCTTCAACACTCATGCGGCCTTGACCAAATACTTCACCATTGAGAATCACAGTTGGTACAGCCATAATTTGGTATTGATCTACCAAGCCTTGATAAAGGGCACCATCAACCATCTCATGGGTGACGTTTGGATTAAGGGCTGCCATTAAATTCAGCGCCTGAACAACGTCAGGGCAGTTATGGCATGACAAAGAGATGAAGGTCTGAAAGCTGAGCTTGCCATCTAATTTAGTAATGCGATCAATCACCTCTTGCTCTACTTTGGCGGGATAGCCACTGGCCTGCAAAATAGCCAAAATGAAAGAGGTCATCTCGTGACCCATTGGTAGGCCGGCAAAGGTAATGCGAGCATCTTGATCAGTCTTGCTCACGGTAAAGCTAGGAATATGCTCACTCTTACCGTCAGTTTTTAAGCTGATCTTGTCAGACTGCTCAGCTACTTCATTTAAGAGCTCAAGCATCTGCTTAGAGCTGTCGCTGTCATCTAGGCTGGCTACTAGAACGATCGGGCTAACAATCTTTTCAAAATATACCTTTAACTGAGATTTGATATTGGTATCGAGCATGATGATTTCCTTGGGTATTTTTTTAGGTGAGTCTATTGGGCAGGATCTGGTCCTCTCCAATAGACTCTCTTAAAGAGAGTCTATTGATTACTGATTTAACTTAGATCTTGCCTACGAGATCCAAAGATGGAGTCAATGTTGCTGCGCCTTCTTTCCACTTAGCTGGGCATACTTCGCCTGGGTGTGCTGCTGTGTACTGAGCGGCTTTCAACTTACGTAAAGTTTCAGAAACGTCACGAGCGATTTCATTTGAATGAATCTCTGCTGTCTTGATGATGCCTTCTGGGTTGATGATGAATGTGCCACGCAATGCCAAACCGGCTTCAGGAATATGAACACCGAATGCGTTTGTCAAGGTGTGTGTTGGGTCGCCAACGAGCGGAAACTTTGCTTTACCAACAGCAGGAGAAGTCTCGTGCCAAACTTTGTGTGAGAAATGAGTATCGGTTGTTACGATATAAACCTCAGCACCCATTTTTTGGAATTCAGCATAGTTCTCAGCTGCATCTTCAATTTCTGTTGGGCAGTTAAAAGTAAATGCTGCAGGCATAAAAATCAGAACTGACCAGTGGCCCTTGAGGGATTCGTCAGTAACCGTTACAAACTTACCATTATGGAAAGCTTCGGTTTTGAATGGTTGAACTGCGGTATTAATAATGGACATACTGTGCTCCTAGTGTTGGTTAATCAATTTCTTTAGTAACTACTACAACTAGAGCAATTTTGAACCTCAGTTGTTTATTTGTCTAATGAATAAATTTGATATTTATGATCGAATTTATAGATAATTGATTCTAGGGTCTCCAGCCTGCTTAAAACAAGTTATTTCAAGACTCTTGAAGAAAATGACCATTTTTTATGGGTATTTGAAAGGCTCGGGTGAGCCTTTGGGCTGTAGTGGCCTTAATGCCATTAAAAGCATATTTTTTACTGATTTTGGAGAAATGACATGAGTTTGACGAAACATGGATTAATAGCCTTATCTATTACAGCACTTGCGCTCTTAAGTGCCTGCGTTACTGATGGCAAATACAATCAATTGGACCAGGCGTATAGCCAGCTTCAACAGGCCTACCAAGGTGATGAGGTGGAAATTCGTCAATTACAGGGCGAATTGCGCATTACTATTCGCGACAAAATTTTGTTTCCAGAGGGTGGCTATCGCTTAAATGCAAAAGCTGAGCAGGTTTTAGCAAAAATGGCGCCAACACTTTCTGGATTTAAAAATACAAAAGTGGTTGTTCGTGGCTATACAGATAATGTATCGATCGGAGCCGAGCTACGTAATCAAGGAATTGCTACAAACTTGGACCTCTCTTCAAAGCGTGCGGATAATGTAGTTGACTATCTTATTCGTAAGGGCGTTAGCCAAAGTTTGATTTCTGCGCAAGGCATGGGTGAATCTAATCCAGTTGCTTCTAATGCAACTCCAGAAGGTCGTGCACAGAATCGTCGTATTGAAATTACCTTGGTTGGACCAGGTAATTAATTCATAGCCCATATAAGGATAGAGAATGAAACATTTATTAAAGCTTAGCGCAGCAGCAATTGTTGCTATGGCGTTGACAGCATGCGGTACGCCCGATATCAAAACATCCTCAGCAGATTTTATAAAGGTGAACAACGGTATTTTGACAAGCAGTTATGGCAAGACCATTTACACCTTTGATAAAGACCAGGCTGGTTCAGGAAAATCCGAATGTGTGTCAACTTGTGCGAATAATTGGCCCCCAGTTTATGTAGAGCCAGGCATCATGCTCTCAGGAGATTTTTCTTCTATCGCCCGTAACGATGGTCAAAAGCAGCTAACTTACAAAGGTAAGCCACTGTACTTCTTTGTTAAGGACAAAAATCCTGGCGATAAGACTGGTGATAACGTCAATAATGTATGGCATGTTGTAACGCCATAGTCTTTCGTTTTTAAATAGATATATGTAATAAATGCCACCCTAGGGTGGCATTGCCTTTCATGAAAATACTTTTATCACTTCTTATTAGCTTTTTTGTGTCAGCAAGCTATGCTGAGGACTTATTGGTCCCCGTTTCAAAATTTGACAACGACTCTCAGCGGCTAACCAATAGCAAGGTGTTGGAATTTTGGGGTTATCACAATTACGACGGCAATGATAATTATCAAAATATTCTTAAGCTTCGCTATTACAAACCTTTAGCAGCCGGCGAGTGGCGTGGACGTATACGTCTGGATACTTCTTACGCCTCAAATTACAACTCTATTTCATCGGCTAATAATTCAGGGCAGTACAGTGCGGGCAACACCATGGTGACGGTATGGGGTCAAGATCAAACTTTTCTGAAGCCCTTGGGGGCTTTAGTTGGTGGTCGCGTTGTATTTCCATTTGGCAATAACGGTCAGTGGGCAGTGGGGCCTCAGTTAGGGTGGTCTTTTTTGCCTGAGGTGGACAGCCTTTTACATGTGACTGATTTCTCGCCCTTATTGCGCTATATGTATGGTTTTGACACCAAAAATAATAGCCAAGTCATTAATCCTAGCCAACCAGCGTTGGTAAGGAATCTCCAGGTGTTCCCAACTATTGGCTTCCAGCTATCCCCAAACACGATGTTGCGTTTTTGGGATGAAAACGGCGCAGTCTATAACTCTGCTGGTGGAGGCTGGTTTGTGCCAATGGATGCCATGGTGACACATCGTTTCGCAAGGAACTGGGTATTTGCAGTGGGGGCTAGCAAGCAAGTGGTTCAAAGTTATCACCAGTACGACTGGTCTACCTACGCGAAGGTCTCCTATAACTTCTAGAGCGCAAGCCTTTAAGTGTTAGGCCTACAGACTATAATTAGTTCCAAAATTTGTATTAACTATTTCCTCACCAATCTTATATTACATCGGTCCTTTTATGAATAAGAAAATTCTCCTAGCATTCTTATCAGTGTCTACATTATTTACTTCGATGGGTTTGGCTTATGCGGATGAGGAGCTTACGCCAATTCCTAGGATTTCTAATCAGTGGACTGTTGATGTAACGCCTTATGTCTGGCTCCCTAATGTTAGTTCTACACTCAACTACAAAGGTCAATACCTGAATACTGCTGATGCGAACATGAATAACATTATTAGCAATCTGAAGTCTGGGGCAATGATTTCTGGAGAGGCGCATTATGGTAGTTGGGGAATGATGGCTGATGTAGTCAGCGCTACCTTGCAAAAGAGCGGTACTACATCAGTTACTCCGGCGCCTGGTTACAACTTTAGGGTGGCGATGAAACCTACCCTTCAGCAAACCATGTTGACTGGCGCGGCTACATATAACCTTGTAAACAATAAAGACGCTAATGTTGATGGTTTGTTGGGAGTACGTTGGATTAGTATGACCGCCACGTTGAACCTCGCGCTTGACGGAACAAATTATTCATTGAGCGACTCAAAGACTGTAAGTACCGTTGATCCGATTATTGGCTTTAAAGGGCGCTATCGCATCGCAGATTCCACTTGGTACATTCCTTTTTATGCTGATATCGGCGGCGGAGGTGGAACTACTAATGTTACTTGGCAGGCAATGGCAGGCGTCGGCAAGACTATTGAAAAATGGGTTGATGTCTCCTTGGTTTATCGCGGCCTCTACTATGACATGAGCAGCTCAAAGACAAACGGTGCAGGTTTACTACAAAAGACGACCTTTCAAGGCCCACAATTATCAGCAACATTTCACTTCTAATCCTCAATTCATTAGAAATAAAACATGAACCTCACTCTAAAAATAACAGCTACCTTAGCGGCAGTAGGTGTTTTTGCATCCCCAACTTTTGCCCAAGAAATTCCTGCCCGTGCGGGTATGGTTGCTGCTGAGAAATCAGGTGCTGTAACTGTTTCTGCCAAGCCGGCCGTGGACAGCGTTGACATTGCTAAGAAATTAGCAAATCCAATCGCCAATATGATTTCAGTGCCGCTGCAATACCAATTTAGCCGCGGTGTGGGCCTAAATCAGGGCGGCTCCGAGCAAACTTTATTATTTCAGCCAGTCATGCCATTCAATTTAGGCGGCGGTGACACATTCATCGTTCGCCCTATTGTTGCGGGTGTTAGAGAAACTAGTGTGCAAACTGCGCCTGGCCAATCATTTTCTGGATACGGTATTGCTAGCGTAACTCTTGAGTCTTTTTATGCACCCAATACCAACTCCTCTTGGATTTGGGGTATTGGCCCGTATGCGCAATCACCATCCGGTAATAGCGGTAAGTTTGGCTCACAACAAACTGGTGCCGGCGTGACTGCTGTTGTCCTGAATCGCGAAGGTCCATGGACTTATGGCTTGCTTGGTTACCAATCCTGGAACGTAGGCGGCAATCCAACTTTTGGCACACAAAATAATTTGTATGGACAGCCTTTTGTTGCTTACACCGATAAACAGGCTTGGACATATACAGCCAATATGGAAGCGCAATATAACTACGATACGCATCGCACATCAAACCCTCTATATGTAGGCGTTTCCAAATTGGTGGTGATTGATGGCGTGCCTTTCTCCTTTGGTGCTGGTCCTATGTATTACGTCAGCAATACACCCGGTGGGCCATCTGGTTGGGGTGCGCGTGCTACGGCCACACTAGTTGTTCTTAAGTAATTTGCTGCAGAGTTTCCCACTTATAAAAGATAGGAAGTTAATCATGAAAAAACGGATGTTTAATAAATTACTAGCCACTTCGGTTTCAGTTACCTTGGCATTTGCTCCATTGGTGAGTGAAGCCTGTACTAGCTTCTTGCTCAAAGGTAGTGATGGTGGCTATGTTTATGGCCGCACAATGGAATTCGGTTTGCCTTTGAATTCTCAGTTAACTACCATTCCAAGAGCTTATGCCCATCAAGGGATTGGTGTTGATGGTAAGTACGGCTCAGGCTTGAATTGGAATTCTAAATATGCAGTAGCCGGCATGAATGCACTTGGCTTGCCTGAGTTGGTAGATGGCATGAATGAAAAGGGTCTCATCGGAGGTGTACTTAACTACCCAAATAGTGCTGCTTACCAGGTAGTTACCCAAGCTGACTCAGCAACAAGCATCAATTCAGTTCAGGTGCTCACTTACGTGCTGACAAATTTTGCTACTGTTGATGAGGTGAAGGCTGGTCTACCAAAGATTAAAGTCAATGGCGCGAAGTTGGCTGTTTATGGGAATCAGACACCACCAGTGCACTATACATTGCACGATGCCAATGGTAAAAGTATCGTAGTTGAGTACTCCAAAAATGGACTATCTATCATTGACAACCCAACGACTGTATTGACAAATGACCCTCCGTTTCAAGATCACCTCAATAGCATTGGAAACTATGCCAATCTCTCTAAGGTAGAGAAGCCACCACTAGTCATTAATGGAGCCACTTACGCAGCACCGAGTTCTGGCAATGGATTGCATGGCCTTCCTGGAGATTTCTTGAGCCCAAGCCGTTTTATTCGCGCACTATTTTTATCAAACTCAGTGCCAACAAACTTTACCAACGCCCAAATGGACGGTGCTGCTTGGCACATTCTAGGAAGCTTTGATATTCCTCCTGGATCAGTGACCTTGCCAGCTAGTAATCCTTATGGTGGCGGCACTGGCGGTTATGAGGTAACTGAATGGAGCATTGTGGCCAACAATAAAACTATGGTTTACAACGTCAAGATGTTTGAAAACAATAATACGTATGCATTTGATTTGAAAAAAATGGATGTGAATGCTAAGGAAATGAAGTACGTTAAATTAGCTCAGCCAAAAATTGTAGTCCCGGTTAATTAATGGATTTAAATTCGGCTATCTGATATTAATAAGAGGCTCGCTTGTCGAGCTTCTTTTTTAATTAGATTGATGATTGCAATTGAAGTATGGTTAGTATTCTATAAATGAAGGTTTGATAGAGGCCCCCAGTGAACCTAAAGTCTAAAATTATTTATGCCGTTGTATTAGGTCTTTTCTCAAGCCTAGCTTCAGCGGTTCAGTTGCTTGATCCGCCATCAACACCTAGGGTCACTAATATCACTGTGTTTGTGGCTAAAAAAATTGTCACGATGGATCCGGCGATTCCGAATGCAACGGCTGTTGCTGTTGCGGATGGGCGTATTTTGTCTGTAGGCTCTTTGGAAGACATGAAGCCTTGGACAAGCAAGTACCCAACGCAGATTAATAAAGATTTTGCTAATAAAGTCATGTACCCGGGATTCATTGAGCCACATGCGCACCCTTTGTTGGGCGTG
>NZ_LZFI01000020.1:0-7475 GCF_001889925.1 Polynucleobacter sp. MWH-Adler-W8
CTGCACCGCCTAAAGTCCAAGTACCAGAACTCGTTTTGGTTAATGCGGTTATGTAAGTTGATGTTCCGGCATTACCCAAGATTGGTGTGAGTGTTGCAGTACCGTTACCCGTTAAGGTTAAGGTAGGTGTACTGGTGCCTGATGAGAAAGCAATTGATCCAGAATTGCCGAATGTTAAGGCACCAGTACCTGATGCATCAATGGTCGCCCCGCTCGCGCCAATGGTAAATAGGCGATCAGTCGTAAGTGTTTGGCCTGATGTACCGCCGGTGTATTGCAATGTGCCGCTATTAATTACCAAATTAGCTGCAGAGCTGGTAGATTGTCCAATACCACTAGACGCTCCACCATTTGCAAGAGTGGCTACCGACAAAATGCCACCACTAATAGTAGTAGCGCCGGTGTACGTGCTAGTCCCAGAAAGAGTCTGAGTTCCAGTACCCACCTTAGTTAATCCCAAAGTAGTAGGACCCGATGAGGCTCCTGAGTTTTTGATCGCTCCGGTAAAGGTGCCAGAGCCATTACCATTACCCACTGACAATGCCATACTGGTGCCCGCACCTCCATCAGAGAAATCTACCGTTCCAGATCCGGTTAATGCTCCAATGGCATCAATTGCATTAGCTACGCCGTATAGGCGCAAATATGTATTAGCGCCATTTAAGTTAACTGCAGATGTTGAATTTACTGAAGAAGTGGTGCTGGCTTGTAGCCAGAAATTACCGTAGTTATTAACTGTGATTTGGCCGCTAGTAGTAACAACGCCATAAATGGCTAGGCGATTATTCCACTGTGTTGTGTTAGCAATACTGTTGGTAATATTCCAGGCACCCGATCCAGAGGCTCCGTAAATAAAGGTTCCAGAACTACCAGTAGCGGTCCCTAGACCATTTGAACCATCAAAATTGATAGTTCCATTATTAACAAAGCCACCAGATAAGATATCGGCAAAGGTGCCTGAAGGCGTTAAATAGAGAACAGTTCCAGAATTAACGGTAGTTAAGCCTGTATAAGTATTGTTGCTAGTTAGGGTTAATGCACCAGAACCAGATTGAGTAATAGACCCCGTCCCAGAAATAATATTGGCATCGGTAATCGCTGCGCTTACGTTATAAACCAGTGCGGCATTATTAACGACGCCACCAGTACCCAGGCTTCCTGTTGCGCCACCTGCACCCACCTGCACAGTGCCCCCAGAGATAGTCGTACCTCCAGTATAAGTATTTGCTGCCGAGAGAATGACGGTACCGGTATTGGTTGAGTCACCAAAAAAAATACTATTGGCGCCACCACCAATGATGCTGCTGATAGTTAGGGTTGTAAGGGCAGCAGCTGCAATCTTATTCGTACCAGCAGCTAGAGTAATTGGATTATTGATGGTGCTAGTTGCCGTATCAAGTAATGTACCCCCTCCAATGGTCACTGTGCCAGTTGACAAATTAGATCCACCAGCGCCAGCAGAAGCAATAGATAAGGTGCCTCCCGAAATCGTAGTTCCACCAGTGTAGGTATTGGCACCAGTTAATTGAAGAGTGCCAGATCCATTAAAGGTGAGTGATGAACTACCATAGATATTTCCGCTGATGATGCTAGCTGCATTAGATGAGGTAATCGCAATTGACTTCAGTGAATTCGAATTCGCGGTTGCTGAATTGATATTGCCGGCAAGCGCGACTTTTCCACTACCCGCATTGATAGTAAATGCATTTGATGGAGAATAAGACAGAATAACGATACCTGAAGAGCCGCTACCTCCAACCGTTGTGGTGTCTTGACTGCCACCACCACCGCTACCATATCCAGAACCCGCACTGCCGATACCATTATTGGTGCCACCAACGTTCACATTAGTTCCACCATTCCCGCCGCCTCCTAGACCTCCAGAGCCGCCGAAAGCGCCGCTACCACCACCGCCACCAGCACCGTAATAAACCGTGGTGCCTGTAATACTGGACGCGAGACCATCTCCACCAGCTCCACCCAGGGCAGAACCCCATGTAATGTCATTAAATGTACTCCTAGCGCCAACACCCCCAGCTCCACCAGCACCGCCGCCGCCGCCAGCAGCAGTAGGACTTGGAGAGCCCGCTCCGCCAGTATTGCCTTGTGAAGCCGTAGCTGAACCGCCAACTCCACCAACTCCGCCACCGCCACCAGAACCACCAGAACTGCCAGCCGTATTAGTCCCAACGCCTCCACCGCCACCGCCACCAACAGCAGTGATATTTAAGGCTAAAGAGGATTGATTTAATGTTGAGTTGACTCCTGAATTACCAACATAAGGGTAGGAAACGATTCCACTGCCCCCTGCTCCAACTACAGCAGTAAAAGTAACGGCAGAACTGCTTGAAATATTTCCAGCAAGAACACCACCACCGCCACCGCCACCACCATCGTTAGCACCACCAGCACCACCGCCAGCAACCACTAGGTACTGAGCAATAATATTTGCAGGGGCCGTCCAAGAGTAAATACCAGTGCCCGATGCATAAGAAAGAGTTCCGCCGCCGCTAGGCAGAGTAATAGCCGATGATCCAGCAGTTCCTGTCGCAACTACTCCATTGACGGTATCGCTATAGGCGCCTGAGCCAGTGAACTGCAAAATATTTTGAAGTTGTAGAGAAGTAACGGCTCCATTAATGGTGACCGGTCCATTATTGCTACTTAAGGTCACGTTGCCTGCAATCGTTAAATTACCGCTCCACAACTGTCCACTAGCACCGCTAGTGGTAACAGAGCTTAGCAGGCTGCTTGCGCCCGATACTGAAATCGTAGATAAAGGAGTGGTGCCCCCTACTACTCCAGCAAACGTATTACTACCGCTTCCATTAGTAATGGTTAATGAGTAATTAGATCCAACAACGCTATCGACTGTTGAGCTAAATGTAATCGGCGCTGTGGTGGTGGTTAATACTGTGTTTGCACCTAGTATTACTGCACCGGTATAAGTCTGCAAAGCATTCGTAGTCACGCTGCCACCCAAAGTACTTGTACCAGATACAGTCAAGGCACTATTGGCAGTGGAATTAGTGATGGCACCACCAGAAGCAATAGATAAGGTTGCCAGAGTAACTGTGCCAGCATACTGGAGATCCACTGTTCCGGCCGCACCAATCGTCAGTAAACCACCTGTTGAACCACCCAAGGCGCTTGGGTTTGATAGCGCCAAAGTACCAGCATTCGCATTTACTGGGCCAGCAAATAAGGCGTTCGCGTTTGAGATCGTTAACACGGATGTGCCGGTATCTTTAGTGAGGGTGCCCACTCCTGAAATTGCACCAGAGAGTGTTTGTGCTGCAGATGAAGAATATTTAAAGGTTGCGCCAGTAGAAATGCTGATGTTTCCAGCATAAGAGCCACTACCGAGCGTACCTGCTGATCCAATTTGCAAGACACCTTTATTTACAGTGGTGTTACCCGTATAGGAATTGGCTGCATTCGAGAGAATAACGGTGCCGGTATTGCTACCTGCATTAACCGTTAGTGTGTTGGAGCCAGATATCACTCCCGCAATAGTTAATGTGTAAGTTGTGCTGGCATTACTGATAGCGCCACCACTAGAGCCGATCGCGATACCGCGGTTTGCGCCAATCGAAAATGCGCTAGTTTGACCGCTGGCCAACAATCCGCCACCGTTAATGGTGACATTAGTCGCTGCTGGGCTTGATACAGCGCCTAAGTTTCCATCAGAACTAATTTGTACTGTGCCAGCATTAATGAATGTGCCACCAGAATAGGAGTTAGCTCCACCAAGCGTCACTATCCCAGTATTGGAGTTGGTCAAGCTAAACGCGCCACTAATCACGCCATTTAGTGTGATGTTTCCTATGCCACCAATGTAAGAGTCTGCAGCTAGGACAATCTGTCTGGAAGGTGTCGCTGAATAACTCATTGTCACAGTAGCTGCTGTTGCTGAACTATTGGACAAAGATCCACCGTTAAGCTGGATCGCATAACCGGTAGAACCGCTATCGACCCAACCTACCCCATTAAGATCTAGAGTGCCGCCAGAGTTCACTACGAATGTATAACCATTCGTTGAGATGTTTGGGAAACCGACTGTGGATAGGAGCTTATAAGTACCGCCATTATTAATGATAAATGTTGCAGTCTTGGTGCTGGATCCTGATGCAGCATTTGCCAAAGTTCCCGCATTGATTGTTGTATTACCGGTGTAAGTATTAGCCCCGCCAAGCGTTGTAGTGCCAGAGCCATTCTGCGTTACGGTACCTGTACCAGAAATAATATTATTTGCCGTAATGGCATTGCTTCTATTGAACACAAGCGCAGCATTATTGGTCACGCCGCCTGAACCCAGAGTACCGGTTGTGTTGCCATCACCGATTTGTAAAGTACCGGCAGATATCGTAGTGACACCAGTGTAGGTATTGGCGCCAGTCAGAATCAATGTACCGGCGCCAGTTTTTGTATACAAACCAACGGTACTATTAGAATCCACCATCGGAGAGCTAATAGTCAGTGATGTATTACTTGCTACGCTGATGGTTAAGCCTGTGTTGTAGATTGCTAGAGAGCCGCCCGTGATGGAGTTTCCAGAGCCGCTTGAGTTGATAGTAAGGCCTTGAACTGAAATAGAGCCCCATGTATCGCCCACTCCAGCAAGGCTTACTGTTGCATTCCCGTTTAAATTAATCGTTGACCCTGCCCCCATAGTCTGGCCAATTGCTCCGTTGCCAGTTTGGGTATTTGCAAAAGTTCCATTGCTAACGGTGATAACGCTTGCTTGATTAATTCGGTTGTAACCACCGCCTGTTATTGCAAAAGTGCCGTTACCCGAAATACCAATGGTAGTAGTTGATAAGAGACCACTCAGATTTACCGTAGCAGCACTTACCGTCATAGCTCCAGTAAATGCTTTGTTCGTTGTCAAAGCTATGGTTCCAGTATTGGTGCTAGTACCGAACTGAATGGCATTGGCTCCAGTCATCGTTCCCGACAAAGTCAAGGTATTAGCTGAACCATTCACAGCAACGACACCACCACCTGTTCCCAGCACAATATTATTGGCAAGAGTAACGCTATTTGCCGTATCTAGAAGAGTGCCGCCGTTGGTTAATGTGACAGTATTTCCACTCGGCAAATTGGTTTGAGCGCTAACACTCAAGGTGCCGTAGTTCACATTCACACCGCCACTAAATGAATTAGAGGTATTGCTCAATACAACCGTACCGGTGTTGACAGAGTCTCCAATATTGATTGCAGCGCTACCAGCGACAGTATTACTAAATGTCACCGTGGTTCCAGCAGCTGCTGCGATATTTCCACCATAAATAGTCAGCAAACTGCCATTGGTATAGGAAAAATTATTCAGTAATGTGCCCGCGTACAGGTTTAGGTTGGTCAATGACCCGCCGCTTGGTGCGTAAACAATCGTTCCCGTGTAACTACCGCCGGTTGCTGTGCCTCCAATGTTCACAGTAGTGCCATCGATAGATCCGGTCAGCGTCAAAGTTACACCGCTGGCAGCCTCTATGACACCATTTGTTAAATATGCTATTATATTTTTACTGGTTGAGAAAGATGATGAGGCCAATAAAGCTCCGCCAATCAACATCACGGGACCACTATTCCCTAAATTTGCATCACTACTGACCTGTAATATTCCACTATAGATTTGAGTACCGCTGCCGTTAGCATAGGTATTTGTAGCGCCCAGGGTTAAGGTGCCCGAGCCAAGCTTAATTAATGTGCCACCATTGCTGGTTAATGCGCTTCCCAAAGTGACGGACTGCCCGTTTGTATCAATGAGATATGTTTGGAAAAGAGCGGAACTAAAACGACTTGAGTAGTCGGTGGTATTGCTGGAGCTGAACTGCAAAATACCGCCCCCAGTAATTCTGCCAGAATAGTTGCCAAAGGTAATCGTTCCTGAACTACCGATAGCATTAGCAGAACCCAGGTTCAAAGTTCCAGCATTTAGTATGGTGCCGCCTGTATAGCTGTTATTGCCGCTCAAGGTTAATGTGCCTGAACCAGCTTGAGTCAGGGTGCCTGAGCCGGTAATATTATTAGCATCAGTAATGGCATCGCTTCTATTGAAGATCAGCGCAGCATTATCAGTAACGCCGCCAGTGCCTAAGTTTCCTGTTGTACTTCCTGCGCCAACTTGAAGAGTACCGCCAGAGATCGTAGTGCCACCGGTATAGGTGTTGGCACCGGCTAGAGTGAATTTTCCGGAGCCGTTGTAAATTAAATTAGTTACACCACTAATCACTCCACTACTGCTTTGAGCTGAGGAACTTGAGCTTGATGTAATTGTTAAGCTGGTGAGCTTGCTTGATGAACCGATCGACACCGCCCCACTACCTGCATTAATACTTAATGCATTAGATGGTAGAGCTAAAACAACCGTTCCACCTACACCCGAACCAGCAGTGCCTGTGCTGTAAGAGCCTCCACCGCCAGAACCATAATTGGTACCAGAGACACCATTACTTGTGGCATTACCATTGCCCGGGGCACCATTACCTGCGCCAGTTCCACCAACACCAGCAGTACCACCGCCAATACTGTAGCCAGCCCCGCCACCACCGCCTGAACTGTAAACATAAGATGTTCCAGTAATCGCACTGGTATAGCCATTTCCACCGTTTTCCATGGAACAAATAGAGCCACAACTATTGCTTCCGCCATAACCGCCGGCGCCGGCATTGGAATTGCCGGCGGCTCCACCTATGCCGTACCAAGGATTCGAGCTAACGGTTGTAAGGCCTCCTACCGAACCTCCACCGCCCGCTGCAGAGACCGATCCTCCGGTTAAGCCTGTGAGAGATGAAGCGCCGCCGCTGCCGCCATTAGCAACGGCACCTCCGGATGCACCAGCACCACCATTACCAATGGTGATGCCGTAATTACTACCTACATTCAGAGCGCTATTTGAGCCCACTAAAACAGCACCGCCACCACCGCCACCGCCACCATTGTTGCAGGTACATCCAATAGAGCCACCACCGCCACCACCAACGACGAGATATTGAATACCTGACAAAGGCACTACAGTTGATACTGAGAATTGGCCTGTACCGCTAGTTGTAACGATCAAGCCATCTTGCACTGCTGCTGCAGATGCTGCTGTTGAAGTGCCATTTAGCAAGTAGTTAGTTGCAGCGTAGGTAAATTGGAAAACTGCACCGGTTGAAATAGCACCAGTAATCGTCACTCCCCCACTACTGCTGCTCAATGTTGGTGAGCTACCCGCCACATACAATGCGCCTGCATATGTTTGTGAACCAGTCGTAGTTACCGAGCCTATTAACACGGTGGATGCGGTGCTACTGCTGAAATTGAGGGATGATAGAGATACAGACCCTCCAACATTGCCACCCAACATAATAGAACCCGTTCCACTAGCAACCGTTAACGACTGCGAACCAGATGCCGTTCCGTCTACAGCTCCGGCAAAAACCACAGCGCCGTTGGTGGTTGTAAGCGTAGTATTAGCACCCAAAGTAACA
>NZ_LZFI01000021.1:0-5909 GCF_001889925.1 Polynucleobacter sp. MWH-Adler-W8
AAAATCGCCCACATGGGGCGAAAAGTTGGAAAAATAGGGACTTCAAAATTCATTCTAAGATTTATTGGCATAAAGTCAATAACCTTGCATTCAGAGATATGTGCACCCCTTTAATGAGGCCAGCAAAGGCTTGACCTATGCTTTTTTATTGTATGCAGAGCACCAGCCCTTAATAGACACTTGCTTTCCAGGATACAAAGGGCAACCGCCAGTTGCTGCAGCGCCACCTTGATAAAGAGCGCAGTTTCCACAAGCCTGTGGAGCGGCATACTTTGGAAATTTAGCCTTATCCACCTTAGATGCGTCTGGATTGTAGCCAAGTGCAGCAGCCTGAGGATCAGCAGGAGAGAGCATTGCCTGGGCTTGAGCATGCTTATTTAAAGCTAATGCCGTAACGCCAGCAATAGATATTGTCATAAAAGTACGCCTAGTAGTTTTCATCTTGACTCCTATCGTGTTTAACATGAATATATCACTACGGTTTGATCATATATCAAGTAAATATAAATGCCAATATCGCCAGCTTAGCAATTTAGGCTCAATTAGAAATTTAAACCACGGTAATAAAAAGAATAGATGGCATTAAATTAATCAGTATCTAGTAAGGCTCAAAATGGCACTACAAACATTACATACAATCACAGTTGATGATTTGGCGTTTACTAATCCTGCGCTACATGCTCAGTATGTCATCTTAGTAACGAAGTTAATAGATAAGCTTAGAGAATTGAGTAAGCAAAATAGCTCCATTGCTACGTCCTCAGGTTTGACGGAAAAATATGACACAAATTCGAATGAGGCTTATCTGGATTTAATTCTTTCCAATGAGAGGGACAGTTTTAGCGCGCGAATTTATATTCATCAACTGAAATATTTTCTTGTTGAAGTAAATGGTATAGGTAAATTAGCGAATACGGCCGAGGATGTTCTAAATATTGCTGACGAGGGGCTTTCTAAGATATTCTAGTAAAAAAATAATCCTTTCATCCATGTAAGCTTCAAGTGGTTTCTGTACGAAATCAGAAGTTTGATAGAAATCGCCGAATCTAGAGGATCTAATGCTCTTTTGTTTTTTTAATTCTCAGAATAGAATTAATCAAATAGCATAGAAAACTACCAAAATAAATATGTCACCCAAGCCAACAAATAAAAGTTCTAAGCATGAAATCGCCTTGGAGAAAATCTCTGACCCTATTGGGAATTTATTTGTCTCTTTATTTCATCGTATTGCATTGTTTGGAATTGGGGCTGCAACAGTATGGTCAGGGGTTCATACTTTTTTAGGGATAATCAACAAGGGTACCGCTTCTATTGAAGATCTTTTATTGCTATTTATTTTTTTAGAAATTGGTGCAATGGTCGGAATTTACTTTAAGACCAATCACATGCCAGTAAGATTCTTAATTTACGTTGCCATAACTGCAGTGACAAGACTGATTATTGATTTAGCAAATACAAAGCATGAGGCTGATGTGCAAATCTTAATTCTAGGAGTCACAATCCTAATTTTGGCCCTTGCAAATGCCCTAGTTCGCTATGCCTCGAGCAGATTTCCAGCAAACTCCAGCGATTAATATTAATCTCTAGCTCAGGGGGGGGTTGTGCTCAGTAATTGTTTGCTGTCACAAACCTTGGTCACTAAAGGGCCTAATTTTTAGCCTATTTCTAAAAATTTAGAGCTGAAAAAAATAACGCTAAAAGTGATATTGTTGAAAAAATAGCAATAAAAATAGCACCAAATATAAAATATATTTTTGCTAATTTATCTCTGATTTCAATTGCCCTGTTGTTCACTGGTTACCCTTTATTTAGTAAGATATTGACCTAGATGATTGCATTTAAACACATCTTTTAAATTCATCAATGCTTAAACTTGCGCTTAGTGATAGCCAGGTCAATTAAAGTCTTATACTCTGCGGGTGGTCAGTGTCGGTATGTAAGCAAATGTGTAAGCAAATTCGTGGATTTATAGGAAGTGATCTCTCGGTCTTTGGTTTTCCAAACCACAGGATTTTTGGAGCAACCATCTAGTACTTCGTTGCTCCAAAGAATTTTTTATGAATTAATAAGCGTTACTTTAAGTAACGCTCAAAAGACAAAACCCCCACCATTGCTGATGAGGGTTTTATATAAAAGCTTAAGTTACTTAATAACGGCAGATGAAACGAGCTGCTTGATCATCCGACGGTAGTAAGGACGAATAGGGCCTGGAACTTGACTCATGACTACCACTGCTAATTGCTCTTTTGGATCAATCCAGAAGAAAGTACCTGCAGCGCCAGCCCACATATATTCACCTGGAGAGCCATCAACAGATGCTAGACCCTGACCTTGGCGAACCATAAAGCCCAGACCAAAGGTGTAGCCATCAACACCCATCAGCAATTGACCGGGCGAAAGCGGAACGGTTGTTCTATTACCCAGCATATCTGATGCCATCAAATTAACTGTCATGGGCGACAAAATTCTTTGACCATTTAATTCGCCACCGTTAAGCATCATGCTAGCAAAGTTCAGATAGTCGCCAGCAGTACCCGCTGCTCCTGCGCCACCAGAGTCATTGTTTGGCTTGATGGTGACATCCAACAATTTAATTGGAGCCTTATTAAATGGGTCCGTAGCAAAAGGCTCAGCAATACGTGACTTCTTATCCGCAGGGACAGAAAATGCAGTGTCCTTCATCTGCAAAGGTGTAAATACACGATCCTGTAAAAAATCACCTAAACGCTTTCCAGAAACAACCTCAACCACACGACCCAATAAGTCCACCGACATGCCATATTCCCAATTAGTACCAGGCTGCGTACTTAAAGGCGCCTTTGCAATACCCGCAATCATTTCCTGTGGGGTTACACGACGTTGATCATAGTCAGTACCGCCTGCCACATAAAGACCAGCATCCGTATATGCCTTCTTGATATTGGGATTGGAAGTAATTTCTGGGTAGCCAATTCCTGATGTGTGGCGCAATAGATCCTGTACGGTGATTGGCTTTGCTGCAGGCACTAAGGAGTATTCCATATTGCCACCACTATCTTTTGTTCCTACGCTAACTTGCATATTGGCAAACTCAGGCATGAACTTAGAGATTGGATCGGCCAACTGCATCTTACCTTCCCCTACCAAGATCATAGCGGCAACTGAAGCAAGCGGCTTAGTCATTGAGTAAATTCGGAAAATTGAATCCTTACTCATTGCCTTATTGGCGCTTTTATCTTGATACCCCACAACCTCGGAGTAAACCAACTTCCCCTTGCGATTGATCATCACGACTGCACCTGGAATATTGCCCTTATCGACTTCAGCCTGCAAGGAAGCCTTTACATTTTTTAATCTCGCAGATGACATGCCAACATCCTCAGGCTTTGCTGTTGGAATGTTTTGTGCAATCGCTAAGCTGCTAATGAAAAAGCTTGCTACAAGTAACTTATTAATTAGATTTTTTTGATATCGCATATCGGTCTCCTTGTTGTATTAATTTTGAACAAGAATAGCATGTAGTATTTTTTAACCCCAGCATAAATTTAATGCAGCGCACAAAAATATCCGGTTACCAATTCAATGGATAAACTAGTACTAACCCCAAACCCTCTGACGTGCTATATCGTAATAACGCGAAGAAAAAATATAAGGATGTTTCAGATATAGGAACCATTCAATTAAGTTAAAACTAAAAAAGGAGATTTAATGAAGATCAATGTATATGTGACACGTTTCTTAATACTAATAGCGAGCGCTTGTATTGCACAGTCCGCATTTTCCCAAAACTACCCAATAACACCCCTTTCAGAATCAGCTCTAAAAGCACCGCTCATTATTAACAAGCAGGGAAGCTTCTTTGTTGGCGGTCAAGATGTCACATCTGATACCCTATCAACCATGCCAGCCTTTGGCTCCAAAGGAACGATCACTCTAGATCAGATGTATGTGGCATATCAAATTCCCGTTAAAGCCAAGTCGACCTCCATCGTCCTGATACATGGTTGCTGCCTAACAGGCAAGACCTGGGAATCAACTCCAGATAATCGCATGGGGTGGAACGAATACTTTGTCCGCAGGGGCTTTCCAACCTATGTCATTGATCAAGTTGGACGTGGCCGCTCTGCAGTCAATTCTGCCTCTCAAATCAATGCGGTTAAAACCAATCAAGTGCCACCTGAAAAATTGCCGACTGTAATTGCCGCTAGCCATGAGGGCGCCTGGCAAATCTTTCGCTTTGGTGCTGAATATCCAAAGACGTTTGAGAACCAAAGATTTCCCATTGCCGCACAAAAAGGCCTTTGGCAACAGATGGTAGCCGACTGGTACTATGGCCTCGAGGAACCCAACGCTACACCAATAGCATTGTCAACGCTATCAAAAGAGCTCAAAAAAACTGTGTTGATAAGCCATTCACAATCTGGTATTTTTCCATTTAATTCTGCCAAAATTAGTAACGAAGGTATTGCAGGTATCATTTCTATTGAGCCGGCAGCATGTCCCTCAGCAGATTCTGATTTAACGCCTTACTTAAAAATACCCTCACTGGTCATGTTTGGGGATTTTGTTGAGTTATCAACTAGATGGGCTCCGCGATTAAAAGCTTGCCGAGAATTTGTTACTAAAGTCAATGCGCAAGGCGGCAAAGCTGAATTACTCGTGCTACCCGAAATCGGCATAAAAGGAAATACGCATATGTTGATGCAAGATAATAATTCAATTGAGCTGGCTTCATTACTGAGTACTTGGATTGAAAAGCATGTTACTTCAAAGAATCGGTAAATTTAAATTGTCATAGGAGTTGATAATGAATCCAAAGCGCCGTAGCGCCCTGCAAAATATTTTAGGCATTGCTTCTGCACCCTTGTTAATTAATCCAATCGATTCATTTGGGCAGCAAGGCCTTGGCCCCATAGATGGGTATGACTTGATAATTACTGGCGGCAGAGTCATTGATCCCTCCCAAAAATTCGACCAAATTGCTGATATTGGAATACGTAATCAAAAAATTGTTGAAATCAAACCTCAGCTGACTAAAAAATCAGCGCAAACCATCAATGCAAGCGGCAAAATCATCACACCAGGACTAATTGACCTTCATGCACATTGCTACCCTCAAGTATCTGCAATAGGATTACCGGCAGATGAATTGGTTTATCTTACTGGGACAACAACCTTTGTTGATGCAGGTGATGCAGGCGCAAATAATTTTTCAGCTTTTAAACATTACATTGCAGCACAGGCAAGAAGTCGTATGTACGCCTTTCTCCATATTTCATCAATTGGACTTGCGGGATTTCCTGTTGGCGAAATGAAGAATATGGAGTATGCAAATATTGATCTAGCAGCCCGAACACTCAATGAAAATACTGACATCCTGTTAGGAATCAAAGTTAGAGAATCTCTTGATGTTGTTGGGGAAAATGGCATCGAACCTCTTCGCAGGGCCGTTCTTGCTGCAGAGCGCTCTGGAGTCAAGGGAGCTAGAGTCATGTGCCATATTGGAAATGCGCCTGGAGACTTAAGCGTCTTACTTGATACTCTACGACCTGGTGATATTTTGACGCACGCATACAGCGGCGCCGGCAACAATACGGTACAAAATGGCAAGCTCATTGCTGCAGCATTGGAGGCCAAGAAGCGAGGCGTCATTATTGATGTTGGTCATGGTGGCGGAAGCTTCGATTTCACTATCGCTGAGCCAGCAATACAGCAAGGCCTAATCCCAAACACTATTTCAAGCGATCTTCATGCCTATAGCGGTAACTCCCCTAGTATTCCCTATCTTCCGAATGTGATGAGCAAGTTTTTGACTCTTGGATTTACTATAAATGAAGTTATTGCCATGACAACGAGTCACCCAGGGAAAATCATCAATCGAGATCCATTATTAGGAACACTTAAAAATGGAGCGAGTGCTGATATTACGA
>NZ_LZFI01000022.1:0-2800 GCF_001889925.1 Polynucleobacter sp. MWH-Adler-W8
AGTTACTTTGGGTGCTAATACCACCCTAAGCACATTAAATACAAGCGCAGTCAATACAAATGGCGCAATTTCCTTCATTGCTGCCGTTAATGGAACTGCAGGAACTGAAACGCTCACAGTTGCTAACGGAAGTGGCAATCTGACCTTTGGTTCAACAGTTGGCGCATCAACTGTCTTAGGCTCACTTACTGTTAACGGTGTATCTGGTTCGCCATATCTGCAGACTACTTTATTGCTAGGCAATATCACAACTACCGGCATTCAAAGCTATGGCGGGAATTTAAATCTTTCGGCAAATATCGCCTTAGCTACTACCAACAGTAATGTGACGGTTTCAGGCATTGTTTATCAAAAAGCTATTTTGCAATTTTTGGGTGGCGTAAATGGTAGCTCCTCTAGTGGTGGCTACTCTTACTCCCTAGATGGTGGTAATACATTTGTCTCGGGCACGGCAACATCTACCTCGACATCTATCGTTGGCGTTGGCGCTATAAGCTATAGCAATAGTGCTTACTCATTTACGCCCACAATAACTGCGTCCTCTAATTATCTAGTTGTAGGCGGCGGAGGTGCGGGTGGATCTCAGTTTGGTGGTGGAGGTGGTGCTGGTGGTGTACTGCAATCTAGTTCAACGTTTGTTGGCGGAACTGCTTACTCTATTACTGTTGGTTCTGGCGGCACCATTGCAGCGGGTGCGGGCGGTAATGGTAACAACACTACGATTTCAGGAGGACTCATTACTACCATCACGGCTTATGGTGGTGGTGGCGGTGGATCAAATGTTGGAGGTTCAACTGCACCAAAAAATGGTGGCTCAGGTGGCGGGGCTGCTAATCTCACAACTGATCTAGCCGGCACCGGAACTCTTAATCAAGGTAATGCGGGAGGTAGAACTACGGCTTCTAGCTCGCCAATATGGACAACAGGCGGCGGCGGTGGTGCAGGATCCGTCGGTGTTGCTGGCAACACTACCTCTGCAGGTGCTGGCGGTACTGGCGTACTTAACTCCATTGCTGGATCCAATGTAGGACAGCAAAGTAATGGATCCTATTATGTTGGCGGCGGCGGCGGCGGCGGAAATTATAATATTTCCGGCAGTAACAGTACAAATGGGGTTGGAGGCTTAGGCGGTGGAGGTGCGGGCGCTGTTAACACTGCAACAGCCACATCTGGAAGTAGTAATACTGGTGGCGGCGGAGGCGGTGGTTCGCAAAACTTCTCCCTTACAAATGGCGGTACTGGAGGCTCTGGCGTAGTTGTTTTATCCATTGGCTCAAGTGCCTCGAACTATTCTCTGACTATTACTGGTGGTAGTGGCGCAGTTACTATTGGCGGCTCTTTGTATGTGTTGGCTGGTGTTAACATCAACTCTACTTCTGCCACGAGTGCAATTAGTGGCGCCATCACTGGTCCTACAGCGCTTACTTTCAACAATGCTATCAACTACACTGGATCTAATGGTGGAGTACTTGCTCTTTCAGCAGCAAATACTTATGCAGGCAATACCACCATTGGTGGCGGAACACTTTCACTAAGTTCAGCCGGCAACTTGGGCGGCGGTTCTTATGCTGGCACTATTACTATCGGTAGTGGCGCAGTCTTCAAAGATGCTTCATCTGTTGCGCAAACTATTTCAGGTTCTATTAGTGGCGCTGGATCTATTGTCAAAGATACTTCTACAAGTACTTTGGCTCTGACAAATGCAAATACTCTGACCGGTGGCATCACTATTAATGCTGGAACCCTGCAGATTGGTAATGCGGCCGCCTCTGGTGGTACATCAATCAATAAAAATGCCATCACCATCGCTGCTGGCGCCGCCTTAGATTTGAATGGACAAACGACAAACGCATATAGCTCACTCACATTGAATGGTTCTGGCATCAACAATGCTGGCGCATTAACAAATAGCGCATCAGGATCTGCAAGCTATGCTGGATCTGTAACTCTAAATACTGCTTCTGCGATTGGCAGTGGCACCGGTGCTATCACCATTACTGGTGCGATAACGGATACCAATAATTCTGGATTGGCATTGATTGGTAACAATGCTCTTACTTTAAGTAGCGCAAGCAACGCCTTGTATCAAGTTGCCTCAACAACTGCCTCAAGTGGAGTAGGGGCGATTTCAATTATTAATAATGCTGCCTTAATTATTGGCTCGGTTACGGTAGGAGCAAATACTTATACTGGCCTTAAATCCAGCGGCAATATTTCTGTTCAAACCCTAACTGGCAATCTAACAATTGCTCAATCGGTTGCTTCTAGTAGCGCTTCAGGTTCAGCATCAGCGCCAACATTATTATTTGCAGCCGCTAAAAATGCCGCTGTTGGAGATACTACCTACAACATCATTTTGAGTGGCTCCCCATCAATCACCATGAGTGGTACTGGCGCTATTGCAGATTTTTATTCTGGCTCATCCACAAGCAGCACTGGACTGGCGACTTTCATTAACGCCAAAACAACTAACAGCACCCAAAGTGGTGTAACCACTTCCACGCAGCCTAATACGGCTGGATTTAATGCCCTGTTCCGTGAAAATATTATCTACATTGCGGTGTCCGGAACTAGTGCTTATGGATCTGCAGCTGCGATAACTTATAAAGAGTGTTCGAATTTATCTTGCAGCATATTAGTTGCTAGTCCGCCGACAGTGACAGGCACGGTATCTTGGTTGGAGACGGTTCCTACCTCAAGCTCTAACGTAGGTAGCTATACCTTAACCTATGGATCGGGTTTATCTGCTACGGGTTATGTTTTGGGGGCGGCTACTGCCCAGGCCTACATAATTACTGCT
>NZ_LZFI01000023.1:0-927 GCF_001889925.1 Polynucleobacter sp. MWH-Adler-W8
TTTATAGCGCTCAAACTAGCCAATCTCGTGGCTTAAGGTAATAGTCATACAGCTTTGCCTCAGGAGTACCAGGCTTGGGTTGCCAGTTGTACCACCACTGAACTACTGGTGGCATCGACATCAAAATGGATTCGGTGCGACCACCAGAGTGCAAACCAAAGATAGTCCCACGATCAAAGATCAGGTTGTATTCCACATAGCGACCGCGCCGATACTCTTGGAAAGATTTTTCTTCGGGAGTGAAGCTATCTTGATAGCGGCGCTGCACGATTGGTAGGTAAGCAGAAATAAATGCATCGCCTACTGCGCGAGTCATAGCAAAACTTTTCTCAAACCCAAGCTCATTAAAGTCATCAAAGAAAACGCCGCCAATACCACGAGGCTCTTCGCGATGTTTTAAGTAAAAGTATTCATCGCACCATTTTTTAAAACGAGGGTAGAGCTCCTCGCCAAAAGGGTCTAAGGCATCTTTAGCGGTTTGATGAAAGTGTTTGCAGTCTTCATCAACGCCGTAATAGGGCGTGAGGTCAAAGCCACCCCCAAACCACCATACCGGCTCTTTACCAGGTGCTTGCGCAATAAAGCAACGCACGTTCATATGCGTGGTGGGTACTTTGGGGTTATTCGGGTGGAATACCAAAGACACGCCCATTGCTTCAAAGCTACGACCTGCTACCTCTGGACGATGATGTGATGCAGAAGGGGGCATTTGATCGCCACGGACATGAGAGAAGCCTACTCCACCTTTTTCCAGAATATTGCCGCCATCCAAAATGCAGGTGCGACCATAACCCTTGAGTTTGCTGTCTTCAGGTTTGTGCCACTCATCAGCAACAAAGACTTTGCCATCCAATGCACTCATAGCAGTGGTGATGCGATCTTGCAAGCCTAAAAAATACTCTTTTAAGGTTGCGATATCGATTTGGG
>NZ_LZFI01000024.1:0-880 GCF_001889925.1 Polynucleobacter sp. MWH-Adler-W8
TATCTTAGACACTTCCCAACCTCGCTTGGTACTGCTCTTCAAATCTTACCGGAGAAAGTCCATTGTTGTAACTATGGCGTCTAACCGGGTTGTAAAACATTTCGATGTAATCAAAAATATCTTCTCTTGCTTTTGCTCTGCTGGCATAGGTTTTACGTTTAATCCGCTCCCGCTTGAGTAGTTGGAAAAAGCTCTCCACTACGGCATTGTCATGGCAGTTTCCGCGCCGACTCATGCTTTGTTTGAGGTTATGTTCTTTTAAGAACGCTTGCCACTCGTAACTAGAAAATTGACTGCCTTGATCCGAGTGGATCATCACTGTCTGCTTGGGTTTTCGTTTCCATAAAGCCATCAGCAAGGCGCTGACCACCAACTCCTTATCCATTTGACCTTGCATCGACCAGCCTACAATCTGGCGGGAGAATAAATCCAAGACCACCGCCAAGTACAGCCAACCCTCATGCGTGCGGATATAAGTAATGTCCGTTACCCAGGTCTCATTAGGTTCTAAAACATCAAACTGCTGACCCAAGTGATTGGGGGCTGCCACATGAGGCTTACCAGTATGGTGCCGTGGTTTACGCTTGTAGCCTGTTTGGGAACGCAGGCCCTGTGCCTTCATCAATCGATACACCCGTTGTTCTCCACAAGCAATCCCCAGATCTTGCAGGTCATCATGGATCTTGCGATAACCATAGATGGTGCCGCTTGCCAGCCACGCTTGCTTAATTTGACCTACGATCATCTGATTCTCATACGCTCGAGACGAGAGCGGCTCTTTAAGCCAAGCGTAATAGCCACTGTGGTGGACTCGCAAAACCTTGCACATCGTGCGGATGGCATGCTCATGCTGGTGCTTTTTGATGAAGGCGTACTTTAA